>JAWWAT010000550.1:0-2602 GCA_033721635.1 Marinobacter sp.
CGAATGGCAGAAGCTGCGACCAGCTCAACTGGGGAAGCTCCCGGGTGAGGATCGCAACAGCCACGCTGGTGGGCGCCACCAGTGGCACCAGGGCAAACCCCCTCAGGGCACTGATCAGAACGCTGCGCAACCACTGCAGACGCGATTCGCCACTGATGCCGCGCTCACGCAGGGTTTCCGAGAGGCTTCCGCACAGCAGGTTCATCATTCCAAAACTCAGAACCGTGGCAACCCCGCAACTGACCAGCGCATACTTGGGATAGAGCAGGATGGGCCTGCCGCCAAGCAGCACATCGTGAATCCGGCGCAATACCTCAAACCGACGCACAAGGCACTGCATCAGGCCCAGGCTGCCCAGAAACGCAGAATAGAACGCTGCGTCAGACGCCGCCTTCAGCACCTGCTCGTTATCCAGAGCCCCGCGCCAGGCAAGGCCCCCCAAAACCAGAAGGGCTATAACCAGTAGCATCCGGGCATACCCCTGCAGGCGCCCGGCCCCCGCCAGAAAGGCAGTGACAAACGCCACGCCCGCCAGGGCACTGAGTTCGCGGCTTTCGAGACAGATAGCCACGAGCTCCGTCACCACCGCCAGGGACACCAACCACTGCAGCATGCCGCTCAGCACAGGGGCACCTGGTCAGCCTTGAACACTGCTTGCATTTCCATAACACCCGGATTAGTCTTTCAGGATCAAATTACAAAACTGTGTTTCGCTTAATGAAACACCATTGATACAAAGATAGCACAAACTGGTCCATCGCCCCTAGCGTCGGACTTTCGATATTTGCTTTCAGGAGAGTACACAATGGCTTCCGCACCCTGGAATGATCTGCTGGATTTCGATTCCCAACTGGACGAAACCGAGCGTCAGGTCCGAGACAGCATCCGCAGCTTCTGTGATGAGCAACTGATGCCTGGTATCACCGAGGCCAACCGCCACGAAAAGTTCGACCGCTCCATCTTCAATCAGATGGGTGAACTCGGCATGCTGGGCGCGACCCTGCCTGAAGAATACGGCGGCCCGGGGCTGAACCATGTCTGCTACGGTCTGATTGCCCGTGAAGTAGAGCGGGTGGACTCGGCCTACCGCTCGGCCCTGAGCGTTCAGTCCTCTCTGGTTATGTATCCGATCTATACCTACGGCAAGGAAGCGATGAAAAAACGCATCCTGCCCAAGCTGGCCTCCGGCGAGTACGTCGGCTGTTTCGGCCTGACCGAACCCAATCACGGTTCCGACCCGGGCGGCATGGAAACCCGGGCCAAGAAAGTTGACGGTGGCTACTTGTTGAGTGGTTCCAAAACCTGGATTACCAACTCACCGATTGCCGACGTCTGCGTGGTCTGGGCCAAACTCGACGGCAAGGTGAACGGTTTTGTGATCGAGCGCGAGGGCGCCAAGGGCCTGGACACGCCGAAGATCGAGGGCAAATTCTCCCTGCGGGCGTCGGAAACCGGCTCCATCTTTATGGACGAGGTGTTCGTTCCGGAAGAAAACCATCTTGAGGTGGAAGGCCTGAAAGGACCGTTCAGCTGCCTCAACAAGGCCCGCTTTGGCATCAGCTGGGGCTCTCTGGGCGCCGCTGAATTCTGCTGGCACGCGGCCCGGAACTACACCCTGGAGCGGAAGCAGTTTGGCAAGCCCCTGGCCGCCAACCAGCTGATCCAGAAAAAGCTGGTGGACATGCAGACCGAGATCACCATTGGCCTGCAGGCGGTTCTGCAACTGGGCCGCATGATGGATGCCGGCACCGTCACACCCGATGCCATCTCGCTGCTCAAGCGCAACAACTGTGGCAAAGCCCTGGACATCGCCCGGGTAGCCCGGGACATGCACGGCGGTAACGGCATTTCCGACGAGTACCACGTGATTCGCCATGTGATGAATCTGGAAGCCGTGAACACCTACGAGGGTACCCATGATGTCCACGCGCTGATTCTGGGCCGCGGCCAGACCGGGATTCAGGCGTTCAGCTGATCGCCGCCGGTTAAGCTCCCCAAACAAAAACGGCCCCTCACAATGAGGGGCCGTTTTGCATCACGTTCTGACCAACTTATTCGATCTCGACCAGAACTTCCCCAGGCACCACGCGATCACCTTTGGCGATAAACACACCGGTAACCTGTCCGGCTGTGGTCGCCTTGACTTCGGTTTCCATCTTCATGGCCTCGATAATCAGCACCGGATCGCCGGCCTGAACCTCGTCACCCTCCTTAACCAGAACATCCACAATGTTGCCGGGCATGCTGGTGGTGACATGGCCTTCCTTGGTGGCGGTTGCCCGGCCACCGCTGGAACGGGCACCCTCGCCATCTTCACCCAATGAAGCCAGGTGTATTTCCTCAGGCACGCCGTCAACGGTCATGTAGAAACGACGTTCATTCTCGCCGGAGGGGTTGGCACCGGTGACATGAATATCGTAGCTCTCTCCATGAACCGTGATCTTGAACTTGCTGGAGACAGCACCGCCCGAAGAACCGGTGGGGATCGGTTCCAGGGGCTCTGGTTGAAGCGTGCCGTCACGCCGCTGCTCCAGATACGCTTTGGCCTGGTCCGGGAACATGGCGTAGGTGAGCACGTCCTCCTCGCCCTGCGCGAGATCGC
>JAWWAT010000551.1:0-2601 GCA_033721635.1 Marinobacter sp.
GGAGCCGGCAAGACCACGTTGATCAGCATCATCTGCGGCATCGTTAACCTCTCTTCCGGCGAGGTAAAGGCCGATGGCTACGACATTGTCAAAGACTACCGCAAGGCCCGTGAGACCATTGGCCTGGTGCCCCAGGAACTGAACACCGATTCCTTCGAGACCGTCTGGAATGCGGTCTCCTTCAGTCGCGGGTTGTTTGGCAAACCACCCAAGCCTGCCCACATCGAGAAAGTGCTGAAGGACCTGTCGCTCTGGGACAAGCGCAACAACCGGATCATGTCGCTCTCGGGCGGGATGAAGCGTCGACTGATGATTGCCAAAGCACTCTCCCATGAGCCGCAGATCCTGTTCCTGGATGAGCCCACGGCGGGCGTTGACGTGGAGTTGCGGCGGGATATGTGGACCATGGTGCGCAAACTCCGTGAGAGCGGAGTGACCATCATCCTGACGACCCACTACATCGAAGAAGCCGAGGAAATGGCAGACCGGATCGGGGTTATCCGGAACGGCGAGATTATCCTGGTCGAGGACAAGGTGCAGTTGATGACCAAGCTGGGCCGGAAAGAATTGCGCCTGCACCTGCAGCAAAAGCTGGACCGGATCCCGGGTGAGCTCACCCTGGAACCCCTGGAACTGTCCGATGATGGCTACGAGCTGATTTACACCTTCGACGCCCAGCAGGAGCAGGCCGGCGTGGCCCGCTTGCTCCGCACCCTTGGCGACCTGGGCATCGAGTATCGGGACCTTCAAACCCGGGAGAGTTCCCTCGAAGAGATTTTTGTCGGCCTGGTGCACGAATAAGCCGGCCGGCTCATTGGAGAAAGGCATGAACCTATACGGTATCCGCGCAATCTACAATTTTGAAATGGCCCGCATGCGACGCACGGTGATGCAAAGCGTGCTTTCGCCCGTCATTTCCACCTGTCTGTATTTCGTGGTCTTCGGCTCCGCCATTGGCTCACGCATGGGCGATATCGACAACATCGCCTACGGCGCCTACATCATCCCGGGCCTGGTGATGCTTTCCCTACTGATGCAGAGCATTTCCAACGCCTCTTTCGGTATCTACATGCCCAAGTTCTCCGGCACCATCTATGAAGTGCTCTCGGCGCCGGTGTCCTACGTGGAAGTCGTTCTGGGTTACGTGGGCGCAGCTGCCACCAAGTCTGTTATCCTGGGGCTTATCATTCTCGCCACAGCGAAGTTCTTTGTGGATTACAGCGTGCTGCATCCATTCTGGATGCTGTCCTTCCTGGTGCTAACATCGGTCACCTTCAGCCTGTTCGGTTTCATCATCGGGATCTGGGCGGACGGTTTCGAAAAACTCCAGATTGTCCCCATGATGATCGTCACCCCGCTGGTGTTCCTTGGCGGCACCTTCTACTCCATCGACATGTTGCCAGAGGTCTGGCAGACCGTGAGCCTGTTCAACCCCGTGGTCTATCTGATCAGCGGCTTCCGCTGGGCCTTCTACGGTGTATCTGATGTCCATATCGCCATCAGCGTGGGCATGACCCTGGTATTTCTCACCGCGTGCATGGTGGGCATCTGGTGGATCTTCAAGACCGGCTACCGGCTCCGCTCGTGACAGCCGCGTCTGGGAGCTTTCGCAGGCTGAAAGTCTGGTTGGTACTGGCGGTCAGCTCGCTTATTTACGGGTGTTCTTCAGGCATCGCTGCGCCACAGGATGGTCTGCCGGTTATCGAGGCTTGCTTTGTGTCCGCGGCAGGCGCGGTGCCCGTCACACTGGAAGTGGCCAGCAGCTCCGAACAACGCCAGAAGGGATTGATGGGACGCACCTCCATGGCACAAAACGCCGGAATGCTGTTCGAGTATAGCGAGCCCAGACAAGCCAGCCACGGCTTCTGGATGTACAAGACCCTGATTCCCCTGGATATCGCCTACCTGAACCAGGACGGCGTGATCGGCAGTATCCGCCAGATGGTGCCCTGCGCCTCGGCCAGCGGTTCCGGTTGCCCCACCTACGCCGCCGGCGTGCCCTTCATTCAGGCCGTGGAGATGAACGCCGGATTTTTCCGGGAACATGGTATCCGGCCCGGCGATCGACTGCGGCGGGACAAGGACAACTGCCCGGCGTCGTAGGCCGGGCCAGTTACTGCAGGCGACCCTAGCTGTCTTTCCACTCCGGCTTGCGCTTCTCCAGAAACGCGCAGATACCTTCCTGGGCATCGTTGGCCATCATGTTGTCGGCCATCACTTTCGATGTGTACTCGTAGGCTTCTTCCAGCGGCATTTCCAGCTGCCGGTAGAAGGCCTCCTTGCCGATTTTCAGGGTGTGGCCAGACTTATCGGCAATGGTGCGGGCCAGTTTGTAGACCATCTCGTCCAGGTGCTGCTCGTCGACAATCTGATTGACCAACCCGATGCGTTCCGCCTTCACAGCACCGATCATTTCCCCGGTTAACAGCATTTCCATGGCGTGCTTGCGGGACACGTTCCGGGACAGCGCCACCATTGGTGTGGAACAGAACAGCCCGATGTTCACCCCGGGCGTGGCAAACCGCGCGGTATCGGCCGCCACCGCCAGGTCACAACTGGCCACCAGCTGGCAGCCTGCGGCAGTGGCAACGCCCGCTACCC
>JAWWAT010000552.1:0-2593 GCA_033721635.1 Marinobacter sp.
CCAGTGCTGGGTAGCGTCCAGCACGTTGTCGCTGAACTTGTTGGACAGCTCGGACAGCTCCCGGGACAATTCGGCATACTGCTTTTTCTTGTCTTCCGGCAGGTCGACACCACCCAGGTGGAAATCCCGCAGGGTATTTTCAACAGACTTGCGCTGGGCTTCGTTCAGGTTCTTGAAATCGTCTCGCTCGGCCAGCTTTTTGTAGGCGTTGCAGAGGGCTGCGTTCTGGCTCACCTCGGTGCTGTACTCGGTGAGTTTCTCCAGGCAGTTCTTGTAAACCTTGCGCAGTTCGTCGTTGTTCATCACGCCGTTCAGGTGTGAAATCACAGACCAGGCATTGCTCAGCTTGTCGTCCAGCGCCTGCATCGGCTGCGCCAGGGTCTCCCAGGTGGGATCGTCCTGCTCTGCGAGCTGGCTGATTTTCATGCGGTTTTCACTGAGAATCTGGTCAATTGCCGTTTCCATGTGTTCGGTGCGGACATGGTCGAACTTCGGCAACAGGTCGTCAGTCAGTAACGGGTTATTCATAGGTCCCCTTCTCAGCTAGTCGAATCTTGGGTAGTTTGGTTTCTTCAGGTTCCGGGGCTGGCATCTGTGGGAGAGGCCTTTCCAAAACACGCTCCTGGCGGCACGTCCATGTGACGCTTGACTCTCGCCTTCCATGGCGAGAGACAGTTTTGGAAAGGCCTCTCCCACAGCTGCCTCGGGCCTCGGAGTGAACCTGAACATTCAAAAACACAGGTACTATGTAATGACGAATATACGTTCACACAAGGGTATCGCGCCACATTTTGGGGAACGGGCGTGGGTCGATCCAAGTGCGGTGGTGATTGGCAATGTTAAAACCGGTGATGATGTTTCCGTATGGCCGATGACCGTGGTTCGGGGTGATATGCATCAGATCCGCATTGGCCACCGCTGCAGCATCCAGGACGGCTCGGTGCTTCATATCACCCACGCCAGTGACTACAACCCCGGTGGTTATCCGCTCACTATCGGCGACGATGTGACGGTGGGCCACAAGGCGCTGCTGCATGGCTGCACCATTGGTAGTCGTGTTCTGGTGGGCATGGGCTGCATCATCATGGATGGCGCTGTGGTGGAGGACGAGGTGATTGTTGCCGCGGGCTGTCTGGTGCCACCAGGCAAAACCCTGGAATCCGGGCACCTTTATGTGGGATCGCCCTGCAAGAAAGCCCGGGCGCTGACCGAGAAGGAACGGGGGTTCTTCAAATACACTGCCGCCAACTACGTGCGCCTGAAGGATGAGTACCTTAACGATCAGTAAGCCAGTGGTCTGAACTCAAGGCCACAGCCGTATGTTTCGGGGTAACCCAGCATCCGGGAGACCATTGTGGATTCATCGGACGAACCGTTTGATCGAGCATTGCTGTACCTGCGAGCCGCAGGCCACGATACCGGCCCGGAAACCCGTGCGCGGTTGTACAGCATGTTGCAGGCGCGCGGGGCTGACAATCGGACCTTGAGTACCGGGCAATTACTGGGGCAAATGCAGCGGTGGTTTGTCCTGCCCGAGCTTCGTCAGGGTCGTCATCTGCCACCCATAGCCCGGGCCAGTATCGGGTATCCCCGTGAATAATGCCGGCTCCTGGCGCCCGGTTGCCTTCCGGCGGCGCTTCCTGCTTGTTCTCCTTGTTGCCGCTCAGACCCTGGCAGGCGGTTTTCTGTTTGCCCAGACTATCCCGGATCAGGCCAGTTACGGAACGATAGTGTTATTGCTGACGGTATTCGGGGTGCTGTTTGCGTGGATTGGGGTGGGTTTCTGGACGGCAGTTTTCGGATTCGTTGCCCTTCGTTTCGGTGGCGACCCCTGGAGCCTATCCAACCGTGTAAGGCCCATTGGGGCTGCAGAGCCGATCTCTGCCCCAACCGCTGTCGTGATGCCCATCTGCCATGAACCGGTGCAGCACACCCTGGGTGGGTTGCAGGCGATCATCCAGGATCTTGAGCAGCAGGGACAGGCCGGGGCTGTGGATTTCTACGTGCTCTCAGACAGTCGGGACCCGGACATCTGGCTGGAGGAACAGGCGACCTGCGAGCAAATACGTCGGGAGCTGGGCCCTGGCCAGCAGTTGTTTTACCGGAGGCGCAAGGTCAACCTTAACTACAAGAGCGGCAATATCGCCGATTTTTTACGTCGATGGGGGCGCCGCTACCGCTACATGGTGGTTCTGGATGCCGACAGTCTGCTCAGTGCCAACTGCATTAGCAGGCTGATACAGCTCATGGAAGCCCGGCCCGAGGCGGGGATTATCCAGACCACACCCCGCCTGGCCAGAGCAGAAACCCAGTTTGCCCGTCTGCAACAGTTTGCCAACCGCTGCTATGGCAGGGTCTACAGTGCGGGGCTGGCCGCCATCCAGCTGGGCGAGGCCACTTACTGGGGCCACAATGCGATTATCCGGATAGCGCCGTTCATGGCCCACTGTGGTCTTCGCAAGCTTCGGGGACCGGGCCTGTTCCGGGGGCCGGTGCTCAGTCATGACTTTATCGAGGCCGCACTGATGGGTCGGGCAGGCTACGAGGTGTGGCTGGAACCGGCCATCGCCGGCAGTTTCGAGGAATCACCACC
>JAWWAT010000553.1:0-2589 GCA_033721635.1 Marinobacter sp.
CCTTTGTCGGTCGGGCATCAAGCTTTTTGATGTCCTGTATTGCGGATGCCAGTGCCAGATCGCCCTGGGGCCATACGTCCGGCCTGCCCAAGGCCATCATGTAATAGATATCAACGCTCCAGGGGCCCAGACCGGGTATATCCAAAAGGTGGCTGCGGCCCTCGGCATCGTCAAGTGTTGCGAGCCTGGAGAGGTCCAGCTCACCACTCAATACCCGGTTGGCCAGTGCAACACAATATCGGGATTTCTGCCGTGTGAGCCCGACATTCCTGAGCCCGGACTCGCCGGCACCTCTCACAGAATCAGGCGTTACCGATTCAAGATGGTACGCGAGTCGCTGAAACATCGTGGCTGCGGCTTTGATCGAGACCTGTTGTTCAAGAATGATGTGAACGAGCGATGCAAACCCGGGTGCACGAGTCCAGAGTGGCGGATACCCAAGCCGGGTTCGGATCCTGCCAAGATCGGGATCCAACTCGGCGAGAACGTCAACGCCCATTTTCAGGGTCTCGTCGGTAATCGTCTTCTGCTTCATAAAACCCAGGTTGGCCAAATAAGGAATTGTCAGATCAGTCGGGCAACCTGCAGAAAGCGCTGGTCCCGCCATTTTTTAAAACAGTATCTGTAATGGCAAGTTGTACGATACAGCCAGTCTTTGGTTCTCAGGCGATTTGGCTGGAGAAACAGGCGTGTCATTCCCATAGGGATATGCACTTAGCCGCCAAGGGAATCCCTGTGTGAATAGGATGCGTATTTTCTTTTGATTTCAATGACCGACCAATGAGGTGTAGTCACTATGAAGATGACGTTCAAAAACGGTTTAGTCGCGGTTGCACTGACTCTGGCGTCCAGCGTTGTTATGGCAGCAGAGCATGTCGTCGAGATGAAAAATTCCGGCGCGGACGGAACCCTGGTTTTTGAGCCCGGATTTGTTAAAGCGGAGCCTGGCGACACCGTGAAATTCGTTCTTGTGGATCCTGCGCACAACTCGGTGTCCGTTGAAGTCCCCGAGGGGGCTGAGGGCTGGCAGGGCGCCATGAATGAAGGTATATCGGTAACGCTGAACGAGGAAGGGGTGTATGTCTACAAGTGCACTCCCCACGCCGCACTGAACATGGCCGGCGTCATTCAGGTAGGCGAAGCCACTAATTACGAGTCTGCCAAAACCGCCGTTGATGAACTGACCGCGGCAGCCGCAACGAACAAGGATCGGCTCGTAGGTTATTTCGACCAAGTCAAGAAGTAATCGGGCTGTTAGAGCCGTGGCCTTTCGGCCACGGCTTTTTTATTTGATAGCCACCGAACGTATTGGCCAACCAAAAGTTGCCAGCCTCCTTCAGAAATTAGTGAATGGGCCAGCTTCCTCGCCAGGACTATAATGAAAGTGTCAGTGTTCGCCTGAGAGTTCGAGACGTGAATTTTCAGTCCCCCTCCCAGAACACTGTCCAAGCCAATGTCCTGCGAGTGCATCGGAATGAAAGTTACCGGTTTTGTCTGCCTCTTCCTGCTCCTCTGCATTCAGTCCGTTCGCAGTGATCAGCCTTCGAGCCAGCCTTTGATTTTCTGCAACAGCCATTGGCCACCCTACAGCTATGGCGATGCCAGCGGTCGGGCTATAGGCGGATATGCCAAGGATTTTATGGAAGAGTTATCACGTCGAACAATGCAGCCTATAGACCTGAGAATCCTTCCCTGGCTTCGATGCCTAAAAATGGCAGAAAACGGCGATTTTGACGGCATTATGTTGCTCACTGAAAACGATGAGCGAAAGCAATTCCTGCACATGAGTCGCCCCATCATTTTTGATGCCAATCTGCTCTGGTACCGAATGGATAGCCCACACGTAAGACCTCGACTGACCTTTGCTGATTTTGAGGGGCTTCGAATAGGGGTCGTAACAGGTTTCAATTATGGCGAACCGTTTAATAATGCGGTGGCGCTTTTGAACCTGACTCTGGACGAGGCGCCATCCATTTTGAGTAATTTCAAACGGCTGGACCGGGGCTGGATCGACGTTTTTCTGGTTAACCGCACGGCAGCGGATTATTCACTTCACGATTATCCTCTTTTGAGATCGCGCATGATCGCCATGGACGGACCGTTCGAACCTGTCGGTTTTCGCGTAGGACTGGCAAAAGCCGGGCGGGCAGCCCATTTGTTGGCAGATTTCGATGAAGCGATCGACGCTATGCAGAAGGATGGCACAATAGCTCGAATAATGAGCGAGGGTCCTTTTGAATATCGCTGATGAAATACCCGGCCTTGACAGCTCTGCTTCGCAACGATGGGCGTAAACACCGGTTGTTGGATAACGTTTGGTTTAAACGGATCCCCGATTTAGCAGGTTTTTATGAAGCCGAAGTCGCCCAACTTCAATTCGTTGTATTCAGGAGGTAAGGCTTGAGCAATTCCCCGGATTACATATCACGCGTCACCAGCGCTCTGAGAACACAGTTTGTTGCTGATGCTTTGGCCATGCCAGTGCACTGGTACTACAACCCCATGGACATCGAAAAGGCGTTCCCGGGGGGAATTCAGCGATTTGAGTCCGCACCCGAGTTCCATCCTTCATCAATCATGTCTTTACAC
>JAWWAT010000554.1:0-2589 GCA_033721635.1 Marinobacter sp.
GAACCTCATAGGAGCGGCCCCGGAACAGGGCAACCTTGCGGCCGTCCTGAGTGGTGAGTGTGATGTCGTAAACGCCGGTGCGGCCCCCGCGGCCCTGCTCTTCGGCGGTGGCGGTCAGCCGGTCGCCCTCTTTGGCCCCGTACATGTAATCAATGCTGCAACCGGAGGCCACGGTGGCGCGGTCGTAGCTGTTACAGGCAAACGCAAACGCCGAATCGGCCAGGGTGAACAGGTAACCGCCGTGGCAGGAGCCGTGGCCCTGGATCATGTCGCCGGTAACCGTCATGGTGAGCACTGCCTTGCCAGGGGTAACAGACTCGATGTTCATGCCTAATTTCTGGCTCGCGCGGTCCCGCGCGAACATGGCCTTGGCGCATTCTTCGGCGAGTACTTGCGGATCCATCTCGCTCATGAATAAAACCCCTTCTGTGCAAATGCGTTCTTTCGGAGTAGCAGGGCAGGGCGATAGCGGTCCTCTGCGTAGCTGTTCTGAATGTTGGTGAGCACCTTGAACACGTGCCCGGCGCCAAGACGGTCACTCCAGCTGAGAGGGCCGTCGGGATAGTTCAGGCCAGCTTTCATAGCCAAGTCGATATCGGCGATTGTCGCGACACCATGCAGGGCCGCATCGGCGGCCTCGTTGGCCAGCATGGCGACGGTGCGCATGATCACCAGGCCGGGCCGGTCAGCGATCAGGCTGACTTCGATGCCCGCTTTCTGCAGTAAAGCACAGGCGCAGGAAACCGCCGTTTCGGAGGCCTGGTCTGCTGGCGCCAGGGCAAGTCGAGTTGCTTTGCCGTAGTCGAAGGCCAGGTCAAACAGCACCAGATTGGAGGTGCCCTCGCTTGCAGCGCGCTCGGTGGCCATCCGGCCGTCGGTCAGCGCCAGTACAGCATCGCCGAAGCGAATCTGTCCCGGGCCGTCGCGCTCGACAATCGTGAGGCCGGCAGCCTTCAATCGATCCAGCAGTGGCGCGGCTGCGCCAGCGTTGCCTTCGGCAATGACCACGGTCTCATCCGATTGATGGGCCGGCTCGGTCTGTGGCTGAGGCTTTTCAGCGCCTTCGCCATAGGGGTAGAAACCCTGGCCACTCTTGCGGCCGAGGCGACCGGCTTCCACCAGTTCTTTCTGGATCAGCGATGGTAGAAACCGCGGGTCCTGGTAATAGGAATTGAAGACAGAGCTGGTGACGGCGTAGTTCACGTCATGGCCGATCAGGTCGGTCAGCTCAAAGGCACCCATCCGGAACTGTCCGGCTTCGCGGATGATGGCATCCAGAGTAGCGGCGTCGGTGGCCTGTTCCTGCAGTAGGCGCAGGCTCTCCGCGTAAAACGGACGGGCCACGCGGTTGACGATAAAGCCCGGAGTCGACGTTGCGTAAACCGGCTTTTTGCCCCAGGCGGTAGCAGTCGCATGAACGGTATCGGCAACGGTTTTACTGGTCGCCAGCCCCATGACGACTTCGACCAGCGCCATCAGGGGCGCCGGGTTGAAGAAATGCATGCCCACGAGGCGCTCGGGTTTGCTCATTTCAGCGCCGAGGGCGGTCACGGAAATGGAAGACGTATTGGTGGCGAGGATCGCATCCCCGGCACACAGGTTCTCAAGGTTCGCCAGCAGCTGACGTTTGATCTTGAGATCCTCGATGATTGCCTCGATCACCAGCCCGGCATCGGCGACATCATCCAGGTCCGCGACCGGGTGAATCCGACCAATAACCGCGTCCACCTCTTGCTGCTGCATCTTGCCCTTGTCGACACGGCGCTGAAGTTGTTTGGCAATACCGTCACGGCCGGCTTCCGCCGCGCCCTCTCTCTGGTCGTGCAGGTACACCTGGTGGCCAGCCTGAGCGGCCACCTGAGCAATGCCAGAGCCCATGGCGCCGGCGCCGACGACGGCAACTTTGGTTTGGGTATCCAGTGCCGGCATGGCTTATTTCCCCTTGAAGTTAGGCGTACGTTTTTCCATGAAGGCGGCAACGCCTTCGCGGTAGTCTTCGGTCTGCCCTGCCTCGCGCTGCAGGTCCCGCTCGAGGTTGATCTGCTCTTCAAAGGTGTTGCTGGCGCTGGCGTGCAGCGCCCGCTTGATAAGCGCGAGGCCCTTGGTGGGTTGGGTGGAGAAATGGCGGGCAAGTTTCATGGTTTCTTCCATGAGCTGCTCGTTATCAACGCAGCGCCAGATCATGCCCCAGTTCTCGGCCTGCTCGGCGCTGATTTTCTCTCCCAGCAGAGCCATGCCTTTGGCCCGGGCCATACCGGCCACGCGGGGCAGTGTCCAGGTGCCACCGGAATCAGGCACCAGACCGAGTTTGCAGAAAGCCTGAACGAAATTCGCAGAGCGGGCTGCGAGAGTAATGTCGCAGGCCAGGGCGATGTTGGCGCCTGCGCCGGCTGCCACGCCATTCACGGCACACAGTACGGGCATCGGCAGATCCCGCAAGCTACGCATCAGCGGGTTGTAGTAGTTCTCCAGGGAAGCGCCCAGGTCCGGCATTTCCTGATCCGGGGAGACGCTGCGGTCGGAAAGGTCCTGCCCCGCGCAAAAGCCCCGGCCGGAGCCGGTGATGACCAGTACACGGACAGACTCATC
>JAWWAT010000555.1:0-2581 GCA_033721635.1 Marinobacter sp.
CCCCGGCATGGCCCCTGAGAACCCTGGAACTGGTGTCTAAAGACGACGCCTGCGAACACCCGGACAAAGCCTGTCATGGCGATTCCTGTCCACTGGCCAAAGGATTTTTCGACCGGCTGCCCGATGCCCGGGCGGAAGCGGCCCAGGCCGAAGGAATACTGGATCAGCACACGCTCGCGAAGATCGCTGCCGGTCACGATATCTGCCCGTATTTTCTGGCCCAGGAAATGGCCCGCTGGAGCGATGTGGTGATCGGTGACGTGAACCGGTTGTTTGATCAATCCGCCCTGCTCCATGGTTTGATTCGCCAGAACAACTGGAAGACCAGCGTGCTGGTGGATGAGGCCCACAACCTGGTGGACCGTGGCCGGGGCATGTATTCAGTTCGGCTGGATCAGCAGCGACTGTTGAGGCTCAAGAAAACCGCGCCGAAGCCGCTGAAATCGGCCATCGACCGGACTGCCCGGGCGTGGCAGAGCCTGATCCGGGATTACCAGGCTGATTCAGAGAGCCCGGAGTTTCTGGACACACTGCCGACGCAATTGCTGGGTGCACTCCAGGCCATGGTCTCCAATCTGACCGATTATCTGGCGGAGAACCCCCCGGATCTGGCCCTGCAGGAATTGTTGTTTGAAAGCGTCGCCTTCATAAAGCTTGCGGACTCCTTTGGGGATCATTCCCTGTGCGAATTCCAGCGTGCGGGGCGGGGCCGGGCCAGTCTGACGATCCAGAATCTGATTCCGGCGGATTTTCTTCGGGAACGATTTGAAGCGGCGCACTCGGTGCTGCTGTTCTCCGCCACCCTGAGCCCTGGTGTCTATTACCGGGATCTGCTGGGCCTGCCTGAGGATGCGCGCTTTACGTCGTTGCCCAGCCCGTTCAGCGCCGACCAGCTACAGGTGCAGTTCACGCCCGGGATCAGCACTCGCCAGGTTCACCGGGAGGCATCTCTCAAGCCTATCGCCGAGCTGATTGCCCGTCAGTTCCGGGAGCGGCCCGGGCATTACCTGGCGTTTTTCAGCAGCTTCAAATATGCGAAGCAAGCGAGCGAAGTTCTGGCGCAGCAGGCGCCGGATATCCCGCAGCGGGCCCAACAACCGGGCATGTCACCTCAGCAGCGCGCAGACTTTCTGGCCGGTTTCAGGAAGGCGGAAGGCAGTGTGGCGTTTGCAGTGCTGGGTGGAGTGTTCAGTGAGGGTATTGATCTGCCGGGCGATCAGTTGATCGGTGCCTTCGTGGCCACGCTCGGCCTGCCGCCCTTTGATGCCTGGCATGAAATCCTCAAGGCTCGCCTCGAACAGCGCTTTGGCGCCGGCTATGACTACACCTATCTGATTCCGGGTTTGCAGAAAGTGGCCCAGGCGGCCGGTCGGGTGATTCGCACCCCGGAAGACCGGGGTGTGATCTGGCTGATCGACGACCGGTTTTTGCAGCCGGCCATCAATCGCCTGCTGCCGCGCTGGTGGTTCAGTGCGGCAGAGTAGTTAACCGAAGACGAAAAACGCCAGCTTGTTGCCGTCCGGGTCCTTCACATAAGCACCGTAAAACTGATTGGGAATTCGCTGGCCGGGCTCGCCATCGCAGGTGGCGCCAAGGTCGATGGCTTTCTTGTACATGGCATCCACACCCTCTTTCGACTCCGCAGGCAGAGCAACCATGTTGCCATTGCCGGGATGGTTGGGCTCCTCATTGAAGGGAACGCAAACGGCGATCATGGGTGCTTTCATGCTCTTGCCGATAAACGCGATGCGACCCATATCCAGAAGCACCCTGGCCCCCTGGTCGCCCAACAGGTCGGCATAGAATGCCTTTGCTCGTTCCATATCACTGACGCCGAGGGTGACGTATCCGATCATACTTTTTTCTCCATTCGGGTTGTTGTCGAACGCCAGAATACGCTGTTTTTTACCTGTCAGCTCTTTTCAGCGCCGATTTCGCTGACGACGACCTGATTTCTGCCCGCCCGCTTGGCTTTGTAAAGCAACTGGTCACAGGCTGACAGCAGTTCCTGGACCCCGTCTGCATCGCTGGTCCAGCAGACGACTCCGGCGCTCAGCGTAACGCTGAAAGCGGTGCCGTCCTCGCTGAAAAAACTTTCAGTCTCCATGCCGATACGGAGGGATTCGGCAACGTGCTGGGCATCGCTCAAGGTGGTATGGGGCATCAGGACAATGAATTCCTCGCCGCCGGTGCGGGCAACGATGTCAGATTTCCGGGTGCGTTTTTCGATCAGACTGGCGACCGTGCGGAGAACGGTATCGCCAGTCAAATGGCCCCAGGAATCGTTGACGCTCTTGAAAAAGTCGATATCCAGTGACAGCAGTGAAAATGGGTGGCCATATCGAGCGGACTCCTCCGAAAGCTCTTCAAGCTTCCTGAGCAAGTATCTCCGGTTGTAGAGGCCGGTCAACTCATCGGTGATCGACAGCGCTTCTAGCTGAAATTCCAGCTGTTTCTGATCATCGATATCGGTGATCACGCCATGCCAGGTAGTGCTTCCATCCCGGTTTCTTTCCGGGTGGGAAACACCCCGCAACCATCGGGCTTGGCCATCCTTGATGATCCGGTACTCGCACACCCA
>JAWWAT010000556.1:0-2577 GCA_033721635.1 Marinobacter sp.
AACCCCGGTCACCAGGGCACTGTAGACATTGGCCTCGAGCGACGGCTCATCGGGCAAAGGCTGGGACACCGGCTGGCAATGGTGCTCGCACAGGAAGTCGACCGGATACAGGCCCTCGGCAAATTGGGGAGCCTCTGCGGTCAGCACGCCGGAGTGGTCAAAAACCATGGAGCCGCCATCGAAAACCAGTTCGTCCTGGCCGCCCACCAGGTTCACGTAAACAATGCTTACGAGGTTTTCCCTGGATTTGCGCTCCAGCAGGGCCTTGCGACGGGCCTGCTTGTCGATATCGTAGGGCGAGGCATTGAGATTCAGGATCAAGCGGGCGCCTGCGGCAGCACAGTCTTCCACCGGCCCTTCCTTCCAGAGATCTTCACACACGGTAATCCCCACCGGAACTCCGCGGATATCCAGAGTCAGGACATCCCGGCCCTCGGCGAAGTAACGCTTCTCGTCGAACACCTGATAGTTGGGCGGGAAACGCTTGAAATATCGACCAGTCATTTCGCCGCCGTCGATGACCACCGCCGCGTTATACAGCAGCGCGCCATGGCGAAGGGGAGCACCGATAACGATCACCGGATCCAGCTTTTCCGTCTGCAGCCTTTCCAACGCTTCGTTGACCCGCACTTCCAGGCTAGGGCGCAGCAGCAGATCCTCCGGCGGGTAGCCGGTCAGGCACAGCTCCGGGAAAACCACGATGTCCGCTTGATGCTCGGATGATGCCCGACGGGCAGCCTCGATAACGAGCTCGGTATTGCCCGGTATATCACCCACCAGAAAATCCAGCTGGGCCATCACCACCCGCAGTTTTCTGGCAGACACCGCGGTCGCTGCCTGGTTTCCGGACACGGACATAAATCGGCTCCTGTAACTCATTGCCATGAAAAGGCTATTATAACCCCGCAGAGGCGTGGATTTCTTCCGACCAACAGCGGATTCCTGTAAAACATGGCAGCAGATACACCAGCACAATCGACCGAAACACTCGGCCAGCCCCCTTCAACACCGTCTGGCCTGCAACAGGCAAAGCTGTTCAGGATCTACAATCACTACCGCCTGGTGGTGAGCCTGATGCTGGTGGCGCTGCTCTTCGTGGACCCCGTCAACTTTGACATGCGTTTCCGGCTGCTGGATTACTACCAGGCAGGCGTCTCCGCTTACCTGGGGCTCAATGCCTTCATTGCCCTGCTTCTTGTGGCCGGCTTTCACCCGAGCCAGCGCCACATTACGCTTTCCATCCTGGTAGATATCCTGATCATGCACGGCCTGCTGCTTGCCAGTACAGGCATTACCAACGGCCTGGCCAACCTGGTCATTGTCTCTGTTGCGGCGGGCAACATCCTGACCCCAAGCCGCATGGGCACCTTCTATGCCGCTTTGGCCGCAATCTGCTCGCTGGGGATCTCTGGGTGGGCAGTTCTGGCTCTGGGCGAGTCCGCCGACGATATTGTCCGGGCCGGCTCACTGGGCATCCTCTACTTTGCCGCGGCTTTCGTCCTGCAGAGCATTTCCCGCCGAATGATGCGCAGCGAGGCTCTGGCAAGCAGCCGCGCACGCAGTATTGTCGAGCTGGAGAAGATCAACCAGCAGATTATCCAGCGCATGCGTACCGGCATTCTGGTACTCGACCGTTTCGGCCAGATCCGTCTTGCCAACGCTGCCGCCGAGGAGCTTTTATATGGCGCGCCAAAGACCTCTGGGCCGATTCAGGAGCGCGCAACCGTGTTGCCCAAACCGCTAAAGCAGGGCCTGGACGCATGGCTGAAGGACCCCACACAGCGCATCGAACCGTTCCAGCCCTCACCGACCTCGCCGCTGCTGCAAGCCAATTTCACCCAACTGGATCAGGAACGGGGTGACCAGATCCTCGTATTCATCGAAGACATGAGCAAAGTCACCCAGCAGGCCCAGCAGATGAAGCTGGCATCGCTAGGTAGACTGACGGCCGGCATCGCCCACGAAATCCGCAATCCGCTGGGAGCGATCAGCCACGCGGCCCAACTCATGGAAGAATCTCCCAACCTCGAACCGAGCGACCGCCAGATGCTGGAGATCATCCGACGCCACTCCC
The DNA here is from genome assembly GCA_033721635.1 of Marinobacter sp. Classification (GTDB taxonomy): domain Bacteria; phylum Pseudomonadota; class Gammaproteobacteria; order Pseudomonadales; family Oleiphilaceae; genus Marinobacter. Next base: position 2,075 of record JAWWAT010000556.1, read on the forward strand.
AACGGGTGAACGGCATCATAGAGAATGTCTTGGATCTCTCCAGGCGCCGGGCCGCAAATGCCGACCTGATCGAGGTAGCTCCCTGGCTGCAGGAATTTCGGGAAGACTTTCTGCAAACACAGGACGAGCACTGCACCACGGCCAATATCGTTCTGAAGATCGATCCGCAACTGCCTCAGGCACGCTTCGACAAGAGCCAGATTGAACAGGTGATGGTGAATCTTTGCGACAACGGTCTGCGCTACAGTGAACAGCACTCGGGGCAGCGAAAAATTGGCATACACGCCGGGGCAACGGAAGATGGTGAACGGGCCTATATCGATGTGCGCGATATGGGTCCCGGCATTGCGCCGGAACACAGAAACTCGGTGTTCGAACCCTTTTTCACCACAGACAAGACCGGCACCGGGCTCGGGCTTTATCTGGCCCGGGAACTGTGCGAGGCTAATCAGGCCCATCTTTCCCTTGTAGAAGATGAAAAGCCCGGCTGCTGTTTCCGCATC
>JAWWAT010000557.1:0-2556 GCA_033721635.1 Marinobacter sp.
CAGAAGCGGCAGACTTCCCAGCAAGGTGTATATAAAAAACATCAACGCTGCCCGTTGCCTGTCTTCGTGGCCCCACCCGGCGATCATGAAATACATGGAGACAAGGGAAACCTCGAAGAAGACGTAGAACAGGATACCGTCAAGGGCTGTAAAGGTACCGATAGACGCAGTTTCCAGTAGAAGTACCAGGGCCATATAGGCGCGCGGACGTTCACGAAGCGACGACGCATAGATCACAGCAACCAGGAAAAGAACGGCGCTCAACAGCACCAAAGGCAGACTGATCCCATCAACTCCAACCCGGTAGGCGGCACCGATGGCCGGTATCCATTGCAGCTCTTCGACCTGGGAAAAGCCTGCACCGCTCGCACCCTGAAACCACATGGACAGAGCACCGATCAGTGTAAGGGCGGCGGTAATAATCGCTATGACGTGTACCGTACGCGTTGCGGGCTTCGGAAGACACAGAATCAGCACCGCGCCGACCAGCGGCAAAAACAGGGTGAGCGAGACAAGTGGTAACATGAATATGGGTTTCCTCTAAAAGCTCGTCGATGAAGCAAAAAGCAGAACAGCCAATGTGACGGCGATTGCGACCGCACTGATCGCCAGGCTATGATGGATAAAGCCGCTTTGGAGGTTTCGGGCTAGCGCACCCAGTGCGCGCACAGCCGCCACCAGGGCGAAAATCAGGCCGTCGATACGGCGTTCATCTCCAAACCGCACATAGGTCGCGACCCTCAGGCTCACCCTGCCCACGCAAAGCACAATCTTGAACAAGCCCCGCTCCGCTCGCTCGCTCGCAGAGGCAAGGAAGAGACCGGCGCGCCCAAGAGAAAGCACAGCTTCATACAGACGCCCTTCCAAACGCTCACATCCTCGGGCCACAGCCATTGCGGGCCTACCGACCCAGACCGTAAGCCCACCGCCAACGGAAAGTCCGCGTCGCGCCCACGGATAGACCGGACCTAGCAGGCGGGGAGCCGGCACGAGCCAGCCCAGGCCGAGGCCACACGCGGCAGCAAGAAGCCCGAGGAGCACGGCCAATGTGCCTGCGGTGACGGCGGGCAGATCAAGAACGGCCTCGATGGGGCCGAAGGCCAGGCCGAGAATCGTGGCAGGGACCGCCAACCCCCAAACGCCCAAAGTCATCCAGGCACTACCGGCAACCGGGCGGGTTTCTCCGGAGCCTCGCCACAGCAGGCACAAGGCCCGGGCCATATAGCCGCCGGTCAGCAGGGTACCGGCCAGCGCCAGGGGGCCGAGCCAGGCGGCACCCTGCGCAGACAGGGCGGCGGCGATTACCGCGTCCTTGGAAAAGAACCCACTCAGTGGCGGGATACCGGCCAGTGCCAGCGCTGCCAGCACAAAGCCGGCAAAAGTCCAGGGTCTGTCACGACCAACACCCTCCAACTGATCGAACCCGGTACCCCCGCGGGCATGCTGGAAGTCTCCGGCGGCAAGAAACAGGGTGCTCTTGATGGCGGCGTGGGCGAGCAAATGCAGGAGGGCCGCCAGCGGAACGCCGGCTCCTACCGCAACCAGCATCAAGCCATATTGACTGGCAGTGGAAGCGGCAAGCAGGCGTTTGAGATCACGCTCGGCAAGTGCAATAACTCCGGCCGCCACCGTGGTAACGCCGCCGACAAGTCCGACGACGAGCAACACCTCCGGTGTCAGCAGCGGGGCCGAACGGATCAGCAGGATGGCACCCGCCGCCACCAGGGTGGCCGAGTGCAGCAGCGCCGAAACCGGTGTCGGCCCCGCCATCGCGCGCATAAGCCAGTCCTGCAAGGGGACTTGGGCCGACTTACCCATGGCGGCCAGCAGCAACAAAAGCCCCGCGGCAGTCGAGGCACTGCCGCCGGCCTCCAGGGAGGCGGCAATCTCGCTGGTACCGGCCGACCCAATCAGCATAAATACCGCCACGTACAAACCCAGATCGGCGCTACGAGTGTAGAGGAAGGCGCGACCGGCGGCATCCGCGGCCTCGGGCCGCTGGAACCAAAAGCCAATCAGCAGGTAACTGCACAAACCGATCAACTCCCAGACCGCCAGCAACAGAACCCAGTCGCCGGCCAGCACCAGCGACTGCATAGCGGCCAGGAACAGGGACATTACTGCGTAGAAGCGGCACAGGCCGGACTCCCGCTTCATATATCCGACTGCATAAATCAGCACGAACGTGCCCACGGTGGCCACCGCCACCGCCAGCAGTGCTGTCATAGGTCCGGCGACCAATCGAAGTGGCATTTCCGGCAGACCGGGCAGAAGCAGGGTTTCGGTCTGCCCGCCGGCGACCCGGGCCAGTAGCCAGAGGCTGCCGCCCAGACTTAACGTCGCCCCGCCGAGGGCCATCGTCGCGAGGCCCCGGCGCAGAACCAGCAACGCCAGGGCGGCGATCAGTGGTGGCAATATCGGTAGAAGCACTGCACTCATCCTTTCAGGTCCCCGGCTTCTTCCATTTCAACCGAGCCCTTGGCCCGGAAACGCGCAATCGCGACACCGAAGCCAACCGCCATTTCGACCGCCATGACGGTCATCACCACCAGCACG
>JAWWAT010000558.1:0-2550 GCA_033721635.1 Marinobacter sp.
ACTTCACCATCATCCTCGAACGCGAGGATGTGGCTGGCGACGCGGTCGAGGAACCAGCGGTCGTGCGAGATAACCAGGGCAGACCCCGGGAAGTTCAGCAGGGCTTCTTCCAGGGCGCGGAGCGTTTCCACATCCAGATCGTTGGTCGGCTCATCCAGCAGTAGTACGTTGCCGCCCTGTTTCAGCAGTTTGGCCAGGTGCAGACGGTTGCGCTCACCGCCGGACAGGTCGCCAACGCGCTTCTGCTGGTCGCTGCCCTTGAAGTTGAAGCGGCCAACGTAGGCCCGGGAGGGGGTCTCGTAGTTGCCGACCTTGATGATGTCGTTGCCGTCGGAGAGTTCCTCCCAGACAGTTTTGCTGCCATCCAGATCGCGCATCTGATCCACATAGGCCAGTTCCACGGTTTCGCCGACGGTGATGTCGCCAGAATCCGGCTTGTCGAAACCGGCGATCATCTTGAACAGGGTGGATTTACCGGCACCGTTACCACCGATGATGCCCACGATGGCGCCAGGCGGTACGCTGAAGGACACATCCTCATACAGTAGGCGGTCTCCAAAGGACTTGCTGATACCGTCGACCTCGATCACCTTGTTGCCCAACCGTGGTCCGGGCGGGATGTAGAGTTCGTTGGTTTCGTTGCGCTTCTGGAATTCCTGGGAGCTCATCTCCTCAAAGCGGGCCAGACGGGCCTTGCTCTTGGACTGGCGGCCCTTGGCATTACTGCGTACCCACTCCAGTTCCTGCTTGATGGCTTTCTGGTGAGAGGCTTCCTGTTTGGATTCCATCTCCAGACGCTTTTCCTTGTTCTCCAGCCACTGGCTGTAGTTGCCTTCAAACGGAATGCCGTGGCCGCGGTCCAGTTCCAGGATCCAGCCGGCGACGTTGTCGAGGAAGTAGCGGTCGTGGGTGATGGCGACCACGGTGCCTTCGTAGTCGTGGAGGAAGCGCTCGAGCCAGGCCACGGATTCGGCATCCAGATGGTTGGTAGGCTCGTCCAGCAGCAGCATGTCCGGGCCCGACAGCAGCAGGCGGCAAAGAGCCACCCGGCGGCGCTCACCACCGGAAAGAACGCTGACTTTCTGATCCCAGGGTGGAAGGCGTAGCGCGTCGGCCGCGACTTCCATCTTGCGTTCAATGTCGTGGCCGTCGGTGGCCTGGATGTAGGCTTCCAGTTCACCCTGTTTCTTGGCCAGGGCGTCGAAATCGGCATCTGGTTCGGCGTAAGCCGCGTACACTTGGTCCAGTTCGGCCAGGGCATCGTGGACGCCGGAAACCGCCTCGTCGACGATCTCCTTGACGGTTTTGTCTTCGTCCAGCTCCGGCTCCTGGGGCAGATAACCCACGTTGATGCCGGGCTGCGGGCGTGCCTCACCGATGTAATCCTGGTCCACGCCCGCCATAATGCGGAGCAGGGTGGATTTACCGGCACCGTTGAGGCCCAGTACGCCGATCTTGGCGCCGGGGAAGAAGCTCAACGAGATATCTTTCAGAATCTCGCGCTTGGGCGGGACTACTTTGCCCACCCGGTTCATGGTGTATACGTATTGGGCCATACTGGCGTAAACCTCTTGATATAACAGGTTCGTGAATTCGAATACTGGTGGCTCGGGCGGCGGGGCTGGCCTTCCGGGATACGCTGTGAATACGTCCATGTACGCTCGACAAAATCATCCCTGATTTTGACGATCCCGGAAGGCCAGCCCCGCCGCCCTTGATCGGAGCTCGTGCTATTGATCCGGTAAGGTAACGAAACGCACCAGTGATAGCAATTGAGCAGAAATCGGAGTTGGCCGCATGCCGGTATCTGCGGACGGTATAAAGGATGATTTTTCACCCGTTTGTAAGATAGAATAGCGGCCCAATTTTTCAGGGGGCTGCGGAGATTGACAATGCTCTCCGGGCCAGCCAAGCACACAGAGGCAGCGCATCCATGTTTAATCGTGAAATGAAAATCGCCGGCTTTGACGACGAACTCTGGAACGCCATGCAGGCGGAAGAGAAGCGTCAGGAAGCTCACATCGAGCTGATCGCGTCCGAGAACTATACCAGCCCCCGGGTGATGGAAGCCCAGGGCAGCGTGCTGACCAACAAGTACGCGGAAGGCTATCCGGGCAAGCGCTATTATGGCGGCTGTGAGTTCGTGGATATTGCCGAAGATCTCGCGATTGAACGTGCCAAAGAGCTGTTCGGTGCTGCCTATGCCAACGTACAGCCGCATTCTGGTTCCCAGGCCAACTCGGCTGTCTTCATGGCTCTCCTCAAGCCCGGTGACACCGTTCTGGGCATGAGTCTAGCCCACGGTGGCCACCTGACTCACGGCGCCAGTGTCAACTTCTCCGGCAAGATCTACAATGCCGTGCAATACGGTATCAATACCGACACTGGCCTTCTCGACTACGATGAAATCGAAGCGCTGGCTCTTGAGCATAAGCCAAAAATGATCATTGCTGGCTTCTCAGCCTATTCCCAGGAGCTGGATTTCGCCCGCTTCCGTGAGATTGCCGACAAGGTGGGCGCTTACCTGTGTGTCGATATGGCCCACGTGGC
>JAWWAT010000559.1:0-2546 GCA_033721635.1 Marinobacter sp.
CATTCACGGGGCCTCGAAATGGAAGCCCGCACCCGTCTGTTCCATGCGCTGGATGTGATCGCCAGCTATAGCTATACCGATGCCGAGATCACCAAAGCCAGCAACCCGGTGGAGGAGGGCGAACCGCTGGAATATACCCCGGAACATGAAGCGGCGCTGTGGGGTAAATACAATTTCCGGGGCGGCGCGCTGCATGGCCTTAGTCTGGGCGCCGGCGTGCGTTACATCGGCGAGAGTTTTGGCGCGGCATTCAACGCGAACAACTCCTCGCTGGAAGTACCCGATGTCACCCTGGTGGATGCGGCTATAACCTATGACATTGGCCAGGTGTCGCTGGGCCTGCACGCCCAGAACCTTCTGGACGAGAAATACGTGGCAACGGCGTTCGACAGCGCGGGCACCTACGGCACCCGCCGTGAAGTCACAGGTTCGGTAACTTACCGGTTCTGATTACATTATCTTTCTGGCGCAGGGACGCGCCGGCTCCGGCAAATACTCTCGAGCGACCCCCATCAGTTCCCATCCGTCAGAACATTTGTGTATTTTTTTCACAAAGCGACCTCACAGACACGCAAATCGGGTAAAATGCGTGCGCTGGATCCTTATTGATTAAGTAATATTACGAAAATTTCTGTGTTGATCAGCAGCTACTCCTCATTTTCTTGTTAGTAAGACTAAAATCGGTCTTCAGTTTGTACCTTTGGCCCATACCCCGGTACGCAAATATCAAGGAAGATGCGGGCTTGCTGGCACACAATACCAATAACCCGTTTTCTCAGAAGATTTGCGTAATGCCCAATACCGTCATCTCCGGCTTTACCCACAATTTCCTTGGCAAGGCGCCCGTCTGGTACAAGCAGGTCATTCTGCTGTTTCTTGTCGCCAACCCGATTGTCATGTGGACCCTGGGGCCGGGAACGGCCGGCTGGCTTCTGATCGCAGAGTTTATTTTTACCCTGGCCATGGCCCTGAAGTGCTATCCGCTCCTGCCGGGCGGCCTGCTGGCGGTGGAGGCATTGCTGATAGGCCTGACCACGCCGGACGCGGTCTATCTGGAAGTGCTCACCAACTTCCCGGTTATCCTGCTGCTTATGTTTATGGTGGCGGGCATCTACTTCATGAAGGAACTGCTGCTGGTGACCTTCACCCAGATTCTGGTGGGAGTGCGTTCCAAATCGGCTTTGTCTCTTCTGTTCTGCTGCGCGGCAGCGATTCTTTCGGCTTTTCTGGATGCCCTGACGGTAACGGCCGTGATTATCAGCGTGGCGGTGGGTTTCTTTTCCGTTTATCACAAGGTGGCTTCAGGCAAGGGTTATCAGCACAAGGATCACAACGCCGGCAGCGACGATGACGTGATCGAACTGCACCGGGAAGACCTGGAAAACTTTCGGGCCTTTTTGCGCAGCCTGCTGATGCACGGCGCTATCGGTACAGCCCTGGGTGGTGTGGCCACCATGGTGGGCGAGCCGCAGAATCTATTGATTGCCAAAGTTGTGGGTTGGGATTTTGCCGGGTTCTTCCTGCACATGGCGCCGGTGAGCGTGCCGGTGCTGGTAGCTGGGCTTTGTACCTGTTGGGCTCTGGAGAAGCTGCGCTGGTTCGGCTACGGCGGGCGCCTGCCCAAGCCCGTGCGCCGGGTTCTGGAAGAGTTTGCAGAAAATGAGCGGGCCAAGCGTACCAAGGCTGATCAGGCAGCACTCTGGGTGCAGGCTTTTGCTGCCGCGGTCCTGGTGGTAGGTTTGGCTCTCCATCTGGCAGAGGTCGGTCTGATTGGCCTGTTGGTGATCATCCTGATTACCTCCTTTACCGGGGTGACTGATGAGCATCAGATTGGTAAGGCATTCCAGGAATCCCTGCCTTTTACTTCTCTGCTGGTAGTGTTCTTCGCGGTTGTTGCGGTTATCCACGAACAGCACCTGTTCAAGCCGATCATCGATTATGTGCTGTCGCTTCCCGAAGCCCGTCAGCCGGGCATGTTCTTCATCGCCAATGGTGTGCTTTCGATGATCAGCGATAACGTGTTCGTGGCCACCGTGTACATCAGTGAAGTGAAGCAGGCTCTGGATGCCGGTGCGATCAGCTATGACCATTTCCAGAAGCTGGCGGTTGCCATCAACACCGGCACCAATCTTCCCAGTGTGGCGACTCCGAATGGCCAGGCCGCTTTCCTGTTCCTGCTCACTTCGGCCATCGCGCCGCTGGTTCGGCTGTCCTACGGCAAGATGGTGATTATGGCGTTTCCCTATATGTTGGTGATGGGCGGAGTTGGTTTGTATATGGTTATTAACTATATTTGACATTCTGTTCGGTTTTTTGCGGGTGGCGTCAGTGCAGATTCTCCCGGGTCTGTTAATCTTTGCCTAAACAGGCCTTCACAATACGGATTCCATGCCCAGAAACTGCCCAGTTCACCTTTCCTCGATGTCTGAAGTGATCCATTTTGTCGGTGTCCGGCTTTGGATATTGGTAGTCGGTTTATTGCTTACCTCGGCCACCCTCGCTGAGTCAGAATTGGCCGGCAAACCCCTTCGTATTGCCTATGTCGA
>JAWWAT010000560.1:0-2534 GCA_033721635.1 Marinobacter sp.
ACGCTTCTGGTCCTCGCCGACAAAGCCCTTTATGCGGCCAAATCCGGCGGCCGAAATCAGGTGGTCCGCCATTCGGCAATCCGCAATGAGGGCATACCGCCGCGAGGCTGATCCAACCAGCGGGATGCAACCCTGGACAGAATCTCTATGCGCATTGGTGCCCAGCGTATCTTCCACTACTATCAAGGTAAGTCAGCGCTGGAGAAGACGTTGCCGTGGGACTGTCGATCAAGACAACGGAATTTGCGCCGGAAGAGTTTGAACGTTTTGCCGCCAAGGTCCGCACAGACCTGAAAGCACTCACTCGTCTTCTGAACCGGCCCGGCTTTGGTGAGGGAGAGAGCTCCATCGGCGCCGAGGTGGAGTTCTACATCGTAAATTCTGACCTGCGTGTGCAACCCATCAACACCGATATTGCCGCCAGGGTTCAGGATCCCCAGCTGACGGTTGAGCTCAACCGATTCAATCTCGAATACAATCTCAGCCCCCAGGCGTTCAAGGGATCGCCCTTTGCCAGAACGGAACAGGAGCTGCTCGCCGCGATCCGGCGAATCAACCGGCACGCCGCGTCACTCGATGGGGAATTGGTGCCCATCGGCATTCTGCCGACGCTTCGCCAGTCCGACATGGGCGCGCAGGTGATGACCGACGAACCTCGTTATCATGCGCTCTCGAAAGCTCTACTCAAGCAAAGGGGCGAGCCATTCAGCATCCACATTGGTGGCAACGATGTGATCAATCTGGAGGCCGATGATGTCTACATGGAAGGCGCCAATACCTCCTTCCAGTTGCACTGGCGCGTTCCCGCCCATCGTTTTGCCGATTACTTCAATGCGGTACAGCTGGTCACACCGATTGTCCTTGCCCTGGCCAGCAATTCACCCAGCCTCTTTGGCCACCATCTCTGGGATGAAACCCGGATTGCCCTGTTCAAGCAATCCATCGACAGCCGTTCCCCCAACCACAAAACCTGGCGCCACCCGCCACGGGTCTATTACGGCAACGGCTGGATACGCAGCGCCTGGGAACTGTTTGCCGCCTCGGCATCGCTCTATCCCCCCATCATTCCGCTGATGTCCGAGGAGGACCCGATGGCGGTGATTGATGCCGGTGATGTGCCGAAACTGGCCGAACTGCGACTGCACCAGGGAACCACCTGGCCCTGGAACCGGGCCATCTATGACCACACAGAAGGCGGCCACCTGCGCATCGAGATTCGCTCCATGCCTGCGGGCCCGACTGCTGCAGATATGTGTGCGAACGGCCTGTTCGTGATCGGCGCTGCGCTGGCCGTGCTTGATGACATCAGCCACCTGACATCGATACTCCCCTTCCACTACACCGAACACAATTTCTACCGCGCCGCCAAATACGGTATCGGCGCGGAAATCATCTGGCCGCACAAAGAGCAGGTCCAGTTGCAGGATACGCCGCTGTTAACCGTGGCCCGGGAGCTTCTGCCACGCGCCCGTGAAGCCTTGCAGCAAACCGCCGTGGACGAATCGGAAATTCAGCGCCTGCTGGGAATCATCGAGGGCCGGATTGAAACCGCCATGTCCGGCGCGAGATGGCAGCGGCGTATCACCGAATCCCTGCTCAAATCCCTGAGCCCTGATGAAGCCTTCCACGCTATGCTGTCTCTCTACATGACCAATCAGAAGAAAAATACGCCGATCCATGAATGGACATTGTCGCCGTGAGCAACTCGAACGTACTCGATTATCTGAATAATCCGTCACCGCGGACATTGGGCCGGTCCCCCATTGAATGGCTGGAGCAGCTGCAAAAGCCCACGGTTGTCCGCGTTGCTGGCCGCGATCGCTCCCGCACCCGAGCCATGGCGACACTTCTTCACGGCAACGAGCCCTCGGGACTGTTTGCACTTCACCGGTGGCTCCTTGAGCAGCACACCCCCGAAGTCAACATGCTGTTCCTGCTGGGAGGCGTATACCCCGCGAAAACCCCGCCCGTTCTCTCTATACGCCAGCTTCCCGAAGGACGTGACCTGAACCGGTGTTTCAAGGAACCTTTCGAGGGAGAAGAAGGGGCAATTGCCAGGGCCATGCTGGCTGAGCTGCACGACGCGGAGCCCGAATGCCTGCTGGATGTTCACAATACCTCAGGCTCAGGCCCGGCCTTCGCTGTGTCCATCACCAATGACGCCGCCCACCAGGCGCTGACCTCTCTGTTTACCGACCGACTCATCATGACGGATCTTCGCCTGGGCGCATTGATGGAATACTCCGAACAGGAGGTGCCTACGGTGACCATCGAGTGCGGTGGATCCCAGGACGACCTGGCCCATGAACTGGCCTATGAAGGACTTGTTCGGTATTGCTCGAGACCAGATGTGCTGTCACTGGAAAAGGCGGAGTGGGACGTAACGGTGTTGAGAAATCCGATCCGGGTGGAGCTGGCGCCTGAAGCGACCATAGAGTACCGGCTTGAGCCAACTGGCCGGGCGGATCTCACTTTGCCGCCAAACATCGAACACCGCAATTTCGGGATTGTTTCGCCGGACGAACCACTTGGAT
>JAWWAT010000561.1:0-2533 GCA_033721635.1 Marinobacter sp.
ATCCCGCCGTTTCAGCTTACGACCATCGCCCTGATCAGCGGCGCCCTGGCCGTGCTGCCCATGAGTCTGCGAGGCCGCGAAGCGCGCAAATCCGTGCAAGTCTCCTGGCAATGGAAACTGGTTATTTTCGGGCTTGTGCCATTGCTGGTACTGGGTGCGATTGGCGCCTATCTGGCCGGGCTGGGTATGGCCCCCACCGCAGAGGCGTCACTGATCACTTATACCTGGCCGGTGATGTTCATCCTGATCAGCCAGTGGGCCTTCCATCGCCGGATCGCCCTCCCCGTTATTGCCGGGGCACTGATTGCCTTTTCCGGCGCGGCTTTGCTGCTGGGCCCGGAGGCCCTGAACAATGGTTTTTCAGGCCATTTGACTGGTTACGGGCTTGCTCTGGTAGCCGGGGGCTGCTGGGCGCTGTATTCGTGGATCTGTCAGGCAACACCTGTTGCGATCGCTCCTGTCATGCCAGGCCTGTTCCTTCTGGCGGGCGCCGGAGCCGCCGCCGCGGACACCGTATCCGGCTCTGCCTATGCACTGCCTTCAGGAACCGCGCTTGCCGCTGGTGTCGCACTCGGCCTTGGACCCTACGGACTGGCGATGGTGGCCTGGGATCTGGCCCTTCGAAAGGGACCTACAGCCCTGGTGGGAAGCCTCGCTTATGCGGTGCCTGTGCTGGCTGCCCTTTTCCTGGTGCTGGCCGGGATTGCCGCGCCGGACTGGCGGCTGCCCCTGGCGGCGGTGCTTGTGGTGCTGGGCTCGCTGGTGGCATCAAGCCGCAGGAAGGCTTGAACAGGCCATACCTCTTGGCAAGCCTGCTTGTTCAGGGACGGCGGTCTTTACTGGAAGACTTGCGTATACTCCTCATGAGTCACTCAAACCGCATGAGGAGTATGCCAATGGCCGATGAAGATACACTCACCGCTCTGAAAACCGCCTTTACCTTCATGCCCCAGCCGGTCGAGATCAACCGGTTCGAATACGGGGACGACGCTGACAGAATTCTCGCCCAGGTAAACTTTGTGCGGGAAGTGCTGACCAGTCACGGCATTGATCCCGAAGAAGTCGCCGGCGAAATCAACCCGGACTCATCACCGAATTCCTGTTACTGAGCCGACACTGTCTCCAGGAGAAAGCATGCCTTATCAGTTCGAAGATCTGAAAAAGAGCTGCCAGAAAGAATGGCAAGCCTACATTGAGCACAGCTTTGTGCAGCAACTGGGTAATGCCACATTGGCGCCCGAGGCGTTCCAGCACTATCTGAAACAGGACTACCTGTTCCTGATTCAGTTTGCCCGCGCCTTTGCCCTCGCCGCCTATAAAAGCCCGACACTGTCCGATCTCCGTCAGGCCAAGGAGGGTTTGCAGGCCATCGTGGATGTAGAGCTGGACCTGCACATCAGCTATTGCAAGGAATGGGGTATTTCCGAACAGGAGCTGGCAGACCTGCCGGAAGCCCGCGCCACTCTCGCCTACACCCGCTACGTTCTCGACACCGGCAATCGCGGTGATCTGCTGGACCTGCACGTCGCCCTGTCGCCCTGTATGGTGGGCTACGGTGAAATCGCCAACTGGCTGAACAGCCGTCCGGAAACGATTCGGGGTGAAAACAATCCCTACGATGCCTGGATCGCCATGTACGAGAGCGACGAATTCCAGGACGCCATGCAGATGGAGATCAAATGGCTTGACGAGCGATTGGCCGACGTCTCTCCGGCCCGCTTCAAAGAGCTGACCAGGATCTTCAGCGACGCCACCCGCCTTGAGATAGATTTCTGGGAAATGGGACTGAAGCGAAGCGACTGACTTGCCATGATAGAGTGGCAAATCAAGCGCAGGTTGATATTCAGTCCTGCGCTGCCCGCTCCTCCCTGAGTTTGTCGCGAACGTTCATCAACACCTTCCCGTAGCGGTTCTCGCCCCTGCGATCGCGGCCGCAGCCCCAGAAATAATCGAAATTACTGTTCTCAACGATCTTGGTGTCGCCGGTATCCAGAAGCGCCTCGGCCAGCTCGGGATGGGTGCGGCAGCGCACGTAGATCCCGCGCGTCATCACAGTTTCGCGCACCTGCTTCCAGTCCCGCCGCAGGCTCTTGTGGCGCTTGCGTCCTAGCTTTCCTGCCTTGCCGGGCGTATCGGCGTTGCGCACCTTTTCCTGGCGGTTGTCGTCGGTGAACTTCATGCCCTGGAAATAGTGTTCCACGGTCGGCCAGACTTTGCCTTCCAGCTCAAAACTGTAGGGGGCATGGGTACCCAGAGGGTTTTCCGGATCGGTTCGTGACATGAACAGATCGTTTTCGCCGTTGTCATCTGGGAAAAGAGACATGTTAAAAGTCCTTTCGAAAAGAAGTGGCTCAAGATACACCCAGTATCAACGAGTCCGGGCCAATGGTCACGCCAATAAAGCAGCCGGTTTCCCCGACTAAAGATCCCGAAGATACCCCGGGCCAAGCTGCGCCATCTGGCCTCTGATCCAGGCGACCCGATCAAGCACATAGGACGAAGGTGACTGAACACGCAAAACCTTCGGATTTGG
>JAWWAT010000562.1:0-2531 GCA_033721635.1 Marinobacter sp.
AGAATATAGAACGCCGGCAACACAAAGATGGTGAACAGGGTGCCAATACCCAGTCCCGCGCTGATGGTCAGGCCGATGGCAAACCGGCTTTCCGCGCCAGGGCCAATGGCAATCAGCAACGGTACCATGGCAAAGATCAGCGCCACGGAAGTCATGATGATTGGCCGCAGGCGAATCGCCGCCGCCTCAATGACGGCATCCACCTTGTTAAGCCCGCGTTCCTTCTGCAGCTGGTTGGCGAACTCGACGATCAGGATGCCGTTTTTGGACACCACGCCAATCAGCGTGATCAGACCCACCTGGGTATAGATGTTCATTGTGGCGAAGCCGAGCACGATGAACGCCATGGCACCGGCCACCGACATGGGCACTGACACCAGGATGATGAAAGGATCCCGCCAGCTCTCGAACTGGGCTGCCAGAACCAGATAGATCACCAGCAGCGAGAGGAAGAAAGTTACCATCAGGGCACTACCCTGGGTGGCTAACTGCCGGCTTTGCCCTGTGTAGTCGTAGCTGAACCCCTGGGGAAACACTTCCGCTGCGGTTTGCTCCATGAAGTCCATGGCGGTGCCGGCAGCCACGCCGGGCATGACCACACCTTGCAGGGTCAGGGAGTTTTGCTGGTTGAACTGAGTCCGGTTGGACGGTTCAACATCCCGGGTAAAGCTGACGACACTGCCCAGAGGCACGAGTTCGCCGTTGTCCGCCCGAATGTAGTATTCATTGAGGGCCTCGGCATCCAGACGGAACTCCTGGTCAACCTGCGGTATGACCTGGTAGGAACGTCCTTCCATGCTGAACCGGTTAATGTAACCACCGCCAAGCATGCTCGACAGGCTCTGGCCAACGTCCTGCATGGACAGGCCAAGGTCAGCCACCCGATCCCGATCGACATTGATGCGCGTGACAGGACGATCAAAGTTGATGGACTTCTGCAGGAACATGAAGTTGCCACTGCCCATTGCTTTGCCCAGCATTTCGTCAGCGACCTGGTTCAACTGCTCATAGCTGCTGCCGGTGGTAATCACGAACTGGAAAGGCAGGCCTCCGCCCGATCCTGGCAGCGAGGGGCGTGGGAACACGGCGGTCTGGAGCCCGGTCACTTTCTTGAGCTCTGCATCCAGCTTGGGTTGCGCTTCGAACTGCGTGATGTCGCGCTCGCTCCAGGGCGCCAGCTTGAAGCCGCCAAACACCGCGTTGGGGCCGGTGATGCCGATGATCATGAAGTCCTCGTTGTAGCCCGGGACTGTCTCCATCCGCTTCTGAACTTCGTCACCATGCTCGGTGAGATAATCAAGGGTGGACGTCTGTGGACCCAGTCCCTGGTAGAACAGAATGCCCTGGTCTTCAGTGGGCGCCAGTTCATTCTGGCTCATGCTGACCATGAAGTAGATGGAGCCGAGCACCACCAGGGCGAAAAAGATCACCACGGACTTGGTCTGCATCAGGGACGAAAGGGCAGCTTTATAACCGGCAGAGAGCCCGTTGAAAGAGCGTTCTACCAGGTTTTCGAACTTACCCGGGTTGCCATGGGGCTTCAGCACCATACCCGACAACATCGGGGAGAGCGTCAGGGCCACGATTCCGGAAATAACCACCGTACCGGCCAGAGTAAATGCAAACTCGGTAAAGAGAGATCCGACCAGTCCACCCATGAAACCGATGGGTGCGTACACTGCGACGAGTGTAGTCGTCATGGCGATAATCGGAACTGCCATTTCCCGTGCGCCGTTGATGGCTGCATCAAAACGGGATTCTCCCTGCTCAATGTGACGATGCACGTTTTCGACCATGATGATCGCATCGTCCACGACCAGACCGATGGCCAGCACCATGGAAAGCAGGGTCAACAGGTTCAGGGAGAAACCGAACATCAGCATGATGAACGCGCCCCCGACCAGTGAAAGGGGAACCGCGACTGATGGCACGATAGACGCCCGGATGGAGCCAAGGCACAGGAACACCACCACCAGAACGATGATCATGGCTTCCAGCAGCGTCTGGATAACCTCGTTGATGGAATCTTCGATGAAGTCCGATGCGTCGTACGCCAGGCGAACATCCAGCCCGGACGGCAGCTGGCTTTCGATGTCCGGGAGCTGGTCTTTTACCAGGCCTGCGACCGTCAGCGGGTTGGCCCCGGGAGCCAGTTCAATGGCGACGTAAGTGGCCGGCTGGCCCTTGTAAAGAGCCAGTTGATCGTAGGTTTCCGATCCCAGCTCGACACGGGCAATGTCCTGCAGGCGGATCTGGGTGCCTTCGGCCTGTTTGACGACCAGGTTGCGGAACGCGTCCGGATCACCGACGTCGGTGTCACTGGTCATGCTGATCTCGGTGTAGGTGCCTTTGGTGTTACCGACGGCGGCCTGATAGTTGTTGGCGCGGAGCTTCGCGACCACCTCCTGGGGTGTCATGTCCACGGCCGCCAGGCGTTCCGGATCCAGCCACACCCGCAGGGCGAATTTACGGCCCAGCAGTTCCGCCTTGCCGACGCCGGAGAGCGCCTGCAGTCTGGGCTGGACCACGCG
>JAWWAT010000563.1:0-2531 GCA_033721635.1 Marinobacter sp.
GGATGTCGAGCGCGCCCGACCAGTTTTTGAGGCGCTCGGCAAATGCACGCGCATAGGACCCGTGGGCTCGGGGCAATTGGCGAAGCTTGCCAATCAGGCTATTGTTGGAATCACGATAGGTGCCGTGTCTGAGGCGCTGTTGCTTGCGGCGAAAGGCGGTGCTGATCCTGCGGCCGTGCGGGAAGCTCTGCTGGGCGGGTTTGCCGGGAGCCGGATTCTGGAGCTGCATGGGCAGCGCATGATTGATCGGGATTTTGCACCCGGTGCCCCAGCACGGATTCAGCTCAAGGACATGCGCATGATTCTGGATGAGGCCCGTGCCGAGGGGTTAACCCTGCCGCTGGCCCAGCAGACTCACAATGAGTATTTGTCGCTGGTGGCCAATGGTCACAGTGATGTCGACCACAGTGGCCTGCTGCTGGAGCTGGAGCATTTGAACGGTGCCCTGCTTGGCTCACTCGGCCGCCCCCGGAAGGAGTAACCACGCCATGCCCCGTTTTGCTGCCAACCTGTCCATGTTGTTCACGGAAGTCGACTTTCCCGAGCGTTTTGCCATGGCCCGGGCCGCCGGCTTCGAGGGGGTGGAATACCTGTTCCCCTATGCCTACCCCAAAGAGCTGCTCAGCCAGATGTTGAGCGACAATCAACTCACCCAGGTGCTGTTCAACCTGCCGCCGGGGAACTGGGAAGCCGGTGAACGGGGTATCGCCTGCCTGCCGGACCGGGTAGACGAGTTCCGGGCCGGGGTGGATCAGGCGATCGACTATGCCAAAGCCCTGGGCTGCCGGCAGCTGAACTGCCTTGCGGGGCTGAAGCCGGCGAACGTTTCCGATGAGGTGGCCTGGAAGACGCTGGTGGGTAATGTCGCCTGGGCAGCGGGCAGGCTGGCTGACGAGGGCATCACCCTGTGCCTGGAAGCCATTAACTCGCGCGTGGATATGCCGGGCTTCGTACTGGATACCTCCGGCAAGGTGCTCGCACTGATCGAGGAAATCGACGCCGACAACGTGCGCCTGCAGTACGACCTTTACCATATGCAAATCATGGAAGGGGATCTGGTGCGCTCCATGGAGTGTCTGTTGCCCTGGATCGGCCACATTCAGTTTGCGGATAACCCGGGGCGGCATGAACCCGGCACGGGAGAGATTAACTTTTCGAATGTTTTCGAGGCCATCGATGCCATGGGTTATGACGGCTGGGTAAGCGCGGAATACCGGCCCACCGGGGCAACCGGTGACAGTCTGGGCTGGTTTCCGGGGAAAGCCTGACCGTCGCCAATGGCGACACCCTCTTACAAGATCGTAACTGGCCGGGTTGCCAACTTCTTCGTACCCTTGTCGTTACTGTAATCCGCTATCGGGAGGAGAGCCGGTGAAAGCGCTGGTAATCGAAGACGATCAGGACGTTGCAAATTATCTTGTCAAAGGGCTGAAGGAATCCGACTTCGTGGTCGACCATGCAGCCGATGGCAAGGAAGGCATGATGATGGCGGCCAGCGAGGATTACGACATCATGATCGTGGATCGCATGCTGCCGGGAATGGACGGTCTGTCGATCATCAAGACAGTGCGTGCAACCGGAAACCAGGTGCCGGTTCTGATTCTCAGCGCCCTGGGTGACGTGGACGACCGTGTTGAAGGTTTGCGGGGAGGGGGCGACGACTATCTCACCAAGCCGTTTTCGTTCACCGAACTACTGGCGCGTATCGAATCCCTGGTGCGGCGTAATCGCCAGTCGACGGAAACCGAAACCGTACTGCGTGTGGCGGATCTGGAAATGGACCTGCTCGCGCGCACGGTAAAGCGGGCCGGCCAGAATATTGATGTCCAGCCCCGGGAGTTCCGCCTCCTGGAATACCTGATGCGCAACGCCGGCCAGGTGGTCACCCGGACCATGCTTCTGGAGAAAGTCTGGGATTATCATTTTGATCCCCAGACCAACGTCATCGACGTACATATCAGCCGGCTGCGAGCCAAGATCGATAAGGAATTCGATACACCCTTACTGCAGACCATCCGGGGTGCAGGGTACATGCTACGTGAAACTGCTTAGCCAACTCAGGACCTCATCCTTCCAGCTAGCCCTGCTGTACATGGTGGTGTTTGCCACCTCGGTATTCCTGTTACTGGCCTTTATCTACTGGCGTACGGCGGGTTTCATGACCGCCCAGACCGACGAAACCATCGAAGCCGAAATCGCCGGTCTGGCGGAGCAGTACCGTGGTCGTGGCGTAAACGGCCTCATCACGATCATCCGTGAGCGTGTCGCCCGCGACCCCAACGCCAAATCCATTTATCTGCTGACCACTGATGACTTCCTTAAGCTGGCCGGCAACATCGAGACCTGGCCGGAAGGCAGCCGTTCCGAGAGCGGCTGGATCAACTTCACCCTGAACGAATCCGTCGGCTGGACCGGGCCCGAGCGCCTGGCCCGTGCCCGAATCTTCGAGGTTCAGGGGGGCTTGCGCCTGCTTGTGGGCCGTGATGTTGACGAACTCACCAACCTGAAGCGAGTGATTGAAACCGCCATCA
>JAWWAT010000564.1:0-2529 GCA_033721635.1 Marinobacter sp.
GAAATCCGATCCGGGTGGAGCTGGCGCCTGAAGCGACCATAGAGTACCGGCTTGAGCCAACTGGCCGGGCGGATCTCACTTTGCCGCCAAACATCGAACACCGCAATTTCGGGATTGTTTCGCCGGACGAACCACTTGGATGGGTTGGAGAAAAAGGCCTTGGCATACTGACAGCGATCAGCCACAACCGAAAGGAAAACATGGAGAAGGTTCTTCGGGTGAAGGATGGGCAAATCTACGCAGCGCAGGCCATCCGGGCCTTTATGATTACCACCAATCCGGCTATAGCGAAGAGTGATTGCCTGTTTTACGCAGTCAAGGCGACCGGTGAGCCTATTTTTTAGTGCGACAACGCCAACGACCCTAGCTGCCCGGCTGAATCGAGACGGTCTGGTCCGGCGGCGGCAGGTTGGGTAGCATGGCCTCGATGTCAAACGTGTAGGTCGCGAAAAAATCCTCCGCCGCTTCAATCAGAGCCACTTCGGTTTTGAGAATACCCAGGTACGCTGGCCATTCGGCATCGATCAGTGGCGTGCTGTAACGATCCGAGTCGATGTCCACCTGCAGTGCCAGAAACCGGAATTCCGCCTCGTTCATCACGATGTAATCGCACCGTTTGCGCAGAAACATGCTCAGCATCTGCTGGGCAGTATACCCGTCATGGCGAACGAGGTCGGAACCGAGCCGCTGCTGGAGTTGATCGCTGTAGACAAACCACCTGCGCAGACAGATGCCGCCCCGAAGGTCTTCGAAAGAGTTGGCTTGCAGGCCAGGTTGCGCAAACACTCGATCACGCCAGGTTACCACCGGACCCACGGCGTGCATCCGTTCCGGCAGCGGCATCCATAGCGGATTGGCGAAAACCGCGTTGGCTAACCCCTTTTCCAGGGCCCAGACCTGACGGTTGCGCGGCATTGGAACGAAATCGGCTTCGATACCGGTCTGTTCGGTGAAATCGCCGATAACGTCGACCAGGATGCCCTTGTTCAGATTGCTACCGTAATAAAACGGAATGAAGCCCTCGTCTGACCCCATAATCTGGAGCGTTTGGGACGAAACCGGAAGGCACCAGAGTACCGCAATGATCATCAGGCCTATTCTCATAGGGTTCTTCTTCCAGTGGTCGATCTAAGTCGGTTGTCGTAAGCAACCTCAGCTCGCAACCAGTAGCGATTGGATAAACCAAAGAAACCACAGAGTCGCCGGTTAGTCTACAAGAAAGGCGATTGGTTCAATGCTCTGCCCTCGGCGGCGACGTCGTGCAGGGGCTCACGCCGGGAATCAGCTTGAGACCAGATTGTTAGAGCCCTGGATATGGTATCAACGGCAGTTAACGGCTACCTAAGCGGTGCCCTGACAAGGGCGTGCCGCGGAGGCCGAAGGCCGGAACAAATTTGATTACCTTGTTATGCGGACTTCCGTTCTACAATCTGGAGGTTAAACGCTTCCGACTCCTCGGGCGGCTCAAAGTGACCTGTCACCATCCTAAAGACCTCCTCTGTGTCGAACTGTGCTCGTTCGGGTTGTTCTTTCTGCCGCTGTTTAAGCTGCTTTAAACAAACTTCATCGTCCACCGCCAAATAGTGCAGTTCATGAGGAATACCGTGTTGCGAGTATATATCTTTGAACCAAGCTCTTTGCTTCCGGGTGTTGCCAGGAAAATCCAGGACCACAGAGGTACCAGCCAAGAGCACTTGCTCAACGTGTGATCTCAGCACAGGCTTAAGACGAGATGAGTAACTAATGTAATCATTGAAATCTTTGATCTCGCCGGGGAACAGTGCGGCTAGCCATTCATCCTCAGAAATAAGCACGGCTCCCCGCTCACGAGCGATTTTGCCAGACAAAGTGCTTTTGCCAGCTCCCATCTTCCCACAGAAGAATATCAACGTTCCGTACGAACTCATTGCGTAATCCTCACGCATAACGCCGAACGAAGCGGCGGCATAACGCCGTCCGCCTTCCGTGAATGGTTAGCAAGCCCAAAGGGTTGCACCATAGACCACTACACCAGCTCCGAAGAGAAATTGGCAAAATATCAGCACCCGAAAAGCGGTACTGTACCGGACGATTATTCCATGGCGACTCGAATCGTTTGCGAAGAGCCTGCTGTGTTCAGGAAACCTCTTCTCGAGCTCCTTCAGTCCCGGGATGGTGAGGCGCAAAAGTTGTTGGCTTCTCAAATCTACTAGCCAGAATACAAATGCCAAAATAATGATGAATGCCCCCAGCAACACTAGAAGGACCGGATTGAACTGCCTGTCGATAGCGGTGAAAACACCCCCATCTGCAAAGATCGAGAGAAGGACAAAGAAGTTGAAGCCCTTTAACCTCTGCTCCGCATTGAATTTGAAGTGGTCCCAAAGGTACTGCCATTCATCCATGTGATGTCCTTATTTGCTAACGCTGATGGTAACCGGCGACGGAGCGCAGCGGATTTAACCAAAATCGGCACGCTTTTGGCGTACGGTTGACCGCCTTGTTACATGGTGATTCGATAGTATCGGCCATGTTCTCCATCCTTAGATC
>JAWWAT010000565.1:0-2529 GCA_033721635.1 Marinobacter sp.
AGCAGCGGCTCAATATCCGGCCGGTGACCGCCGAACCGAGGCCCGGAAAATCCTATCAGTTGTGGATCAAGGCAGATGAGCTGGGACCGAACCCGCGTTCGGTTGGAGTTCTGGGCAACGATTTCAGGCTCGATGAGGACGCGTTGAGAAGTTATGACCCGGCCCTGCTCAGGGAAGCCACGTTCGGCATCAGTGTCGAGCCCGAAGGTGGTTCACCGACTGGCCAGCCCACCGGGCCAGCGATTCACGGCTACCTCTACCCTACCGAAGGAGATAATCAGTAGGCGGCGCAAAAAAATCGCCGGCACTGAAACTTTGCGTATGCGCTCCCGTAGCTGCAGTTAACCCGCCCAATAACAACCCAGCGGGCGGGAAACACTGAGACTCAGGAGAACGCAATGACCAAACACGCGAAAACATCCGTACTGCTGGCCGCCCTGGCTTCCGGCGTTTTGGCAACCGGCTCGGCACTGGCAGCGGAGCATAAAGCCGGCGTCTGGGCCAACGATCAGTCCGTCGCAAACGGCGTTGTATCCGCCAGAAAGGTGGTTGCCGAACAGAATGGCTGGCTGGTGGTTCACCGCACCGACGAATCCATGAAGCCAGGCCCTGTTGTCGCCCACGCGCCGTTGCGCAAAGGCATGAACATGGACGTCGCGGCTATCCTGACCGAGCAGGTGCAATCCGGTGACATGCTGATGCTGATGGTTCACAGCGAAGACGGCGGAATGAGAACCGGAATTTTCGAGTACACCCTGGGCGCCAAGGAGGACGGCCCGATCAAGAAGGATGGCAAGCTGGTGATGTCGACCATCACAGCGAAATAACGACTGTTGTTATTGCCGGCTGCTGCGCTGACTGGCGGATGCAGCCGGCAACTCTAACCAGCTTCCCAAACCGCAATCATCTCTGGCTGCCATCTCCCTTCACGCCCAACCTGTCCAGATACAGATGAAGCTCTGCCTCGCTCATATCCACGTATTCAAGCACCCGGCCATACAACATGGCGGTCGGTACGTTGCGGCCGTTCAACTCTCGCTGGGTTTGCTGCAAAACGTACAGAATGATGCGCTCGGTCCGGGTGAGGCCGTCGCGAACATCGGGGATGACTTCAAGGAAGGCGTGGCGATCGTCGGAAAATTCCATGGTGTACTCAGAGTGATGCCGCTGTCTGGTACATGGTAGCAGGCCGGCAGCGAAGCCCACAGGGGCAGCGCTGCCTGGTTTAGCCAAATCAGATCTGCTTGTAGACCACCTCGGACAGACGGCTACGGTTACCATCGGTATCCAGGGTCCGAATAGCGAAGTACCAGGTGCCCTCGGCTAGCTCGTCGACCAGCAACTCGTCGACAGAGGCATCACCAATCGCCAGGCTCTGGTCGAGATTTTCAGCGCTGGTGCCGTAAACTACCTCGAAGCCGGCGATTTCACCCATTGCCAGACTCTCGCCATTTTCGCGAGTCAGAGGTGCGGTCCAGCTCAGCAGTGCCGCATTCGCCGGCACGGTTGACTCAGGCGTTGTTTCGGTAACTGTTTCGGTGGTTTCAGTACCTGTTCCTGAGTCCGCTACGGTTTCGTCGGTGGTTGTATCCGTTGTTGTATCGCCACCTGAAGCCACATCGCCGGAAGTGTCGGGCTCAGTCGTATCGGCAACCTGCTCCTCGGTCGCACCCGCAGAGGTATCGGTGCTGGTACCGGTTGAGGTGTCAGTGGTGCTGCCGGAATCAACAACACTGGTATCACTCTCTTCATTTACATCTGCAATGGTTTTGAAACGCTGCACGTTGCGGTGTTCAACAATCGCCAGCCTCTGACTGATAACACTCGAACTTACCACATTCTGCAGCTCAGAAGACTGCAATGCCGCCGCGGTGACCAGATCTGCCAGTGCCACGTTGGTACCGTCACCCATCACACTGATCTGCCCGGTAGCGCTGACCTGTGAACTCACGTCAGCCAGCACATCGGAAATCGAATCCCACTGGGCGTTGTCATTGACCAGGGCCAGAAACGCCGCGTTGGCAATCGCTACCTGAATCGCATCGGCGGATACGCCAGTCATTTCATTCAGGTTGGTGAGATCCGGCGGGGTCAGGCGCAGGGCACCGGCCGGAAGGCCAAACCAGTTTTCGACGGTGGAGTAGGCACCGGAAATAGCAACCGGCGAAAGGCCATCACCACTTCGCTCGGCCAGAGCTACGGCCAGATGGGTCAGCGGAGTGAGGTTCACGGTTTCCATGCGCAGATCGCCGGCACCACGAAGGCTGAAACTGCTGTCCAGAGGCATGGTGTGGCCAAACGCCACGGATTCACCACCCGCCTGATCGCACTGGGGCACAACGTCGCAGATCATGCGAGTGCCACCATCAGCCGTGAGTTCAACCAGGGCCCAGCCCTCGGCCTTGCCCCGGAGCTGCCACTCGTAACTGCCGTCGTCAGCCGTTAACACGGGTTTTGCTGCCTGGCGCTGGGGCGCATAATAGCCGTCTTTATCCGCAATCAGGCGATTGGCAACAACCAATCCCCGCT
>JAWWAT010000566.1:0-2528 GCA_033721635.1 Marinobacter sp.
GCTGAAAAAGCACTCGCAGCCATGGCAGCGTTTGAGCAGAGTGCCCGGGCATTACACAGCACCCTGCGCGGGCGGCTGCGGATTGGCACCATCGTGGATCCGGAATTCATCCGTCTCGGAGCGTTTCTGCACCGCCTGGTGGAGCGGGCGCCGCAACTGGAAACGGAACTGCGCCAGGGCATGAGCGGCAGCGTATTGGAACAAGTGCGGGATGGCAGGCTCGATGTCGGTTTTTTTCTGGCCCCGCCAGGCGTTGGGCCAGGTGCACTGGCGCCTGATGTGGTTCACCGGGAGCTGACGCGGTTTCATTATTATGTGGTTGCGCCGGCCGGGTGGGGGCCGAGGCTTCGATCTGCGCAGTGGTCCGATCTGGCAGCCATGCCCTGGATTGTGACTCCAGAAGACTCCGTTCATCATCGTCTGCTCAAAGGCACTCTGGATCCCATGGGCTTAATGCCCCGTGGCGTAGCTCAGGTCGATCAGGAGGCCTGCATGCTGGACCTGGTTCGGGCCGGAGTGGGCCTCAGCCTTGCCAGGGATGCGCTGGCCATGGCTGAGCGCCAGGAAACCGGTCTGGAAATTGTCGATGGGGTGCAGTTGCCTTGCGCACTCAGTTTTATATGGCACCGGGACCGGCAGGATGAGCCGCTGATCGCCGAAGCGCTGGAAGCCCTTGCGGGCGTCTGGGCTGTTAGCCCAGCGTAGCATCCAGAAACATCATCACCGCGAAACCGACCATCAGGCAGAAGGTGGACATGATTTTCCACTGGCGGTGGTGAGTTTCCGGGATGATTTCGTTGCTGATGATGAACAGCATGGCGCCCGCTGCGAAGCCCAGGGTCCAGGGCATCAGGGGCTCGGCGAGCCATACCAGGGTAGCACCGAACAGGCCGCCCAATGGTTCGGCAAGGCCGGTCATGAGGGCGATGGCGAATGCCTTGGTGCGGGAATAGTCGATGGCAAGCAGGGAAAATGCCACGGCCAGTCCCTCCGGGATGTTCTGAAGCCCGATGCCGGTGGCCAGCACGTACCCGTTATTCACGTCGCCGCCAGCAAAACCGACGCCCACGGCCATACCCTCGGGAAAGTTGTGAAGGGTGATGGCGACAATAAAAAGCCAGATGCCGCGAATATATGAGGCGTCCGGTCCTTCCCGGCCAAGCTCGAAGTGCTGGTGTGGGAGTTTCTGGTGAACAAAGTAGAGCGCGGCGGCGCCGGAGAGCAGACCGAATATAACGATCAGGGCGGCAGTCCAGGCCTGCCCTGTCATCTGTTCACCGTACTCCAGGCCAGGTAACAACAGAGAGAAAAACGACGCCGCCAGCATGACGCCCGCGGCCGACGCCAGCATTCCGTCCTGCAGTTTGTGGGTGAGCGTGCGGACAAGAAACACGCCGAGAGCGCCCACACCGCTGGCCAGGCCAGCCAACAGACTGGCTATGGTTCCCAGCCAGACAATACTGATGTCAGAGGTCATTCAGTCTCCATTTGCCTTGTGATGTCAGCATAGCAGTTTGAAATGGCTACGCAGGATGAACCCTGCTGGGTTCCTCCTGCAACATCGATAGGCAGGGAGAAGCGATCAGGCGGCGTTTTGCTTGCGCCAGGCCAGTTCGTTGGTAATCGTGGCCTTTGGTTGCAGCATCGCGAAATCGATGTCTGCTATTTCTTTGCCGTCCTTGAGTCGCTGCACGAAGTCGGGGTTTGCGAGCGCTTTCTTGCCGACCGCAAGCAGGGTGTCCGGGAACTGGTTGGCCACGTCCTGACAGTTGGTTTCATCAATGTTGCCATTGAGGATCAGTTTGATGCCTTCGACGCTGGCCGCAACGCTACCCAGACTCTCATTACCCTCTACAAAGTGTTTCCGGTTCACGTCGCCGTCGGTGGTGTGAACGAAATCGGCTCCGGCATCTCGCACCGCCTCCACGATTTGGCGGAATCCGGACTCGCCCTCGGGCAACTGGTAGTCGGGGTCGGTTACGGTGCCCTGGGACAGTCGAATGCCTATGGTGAAGTCTTCACCGACGGCCTGGCGTACCGCGCTGACTACCTCCACCACCAGGCGAAGCCGGTTTTCCAGCTCTCCGCCGTATTCATCCTCGCGGCGATTGAAATACGTGCTCAGGAACTGATTCAGCAGATAGCCATTGGCACCGTGAATCTCAATGCCGTCAAAACCGGCGGCCTTCGCATTGGCGGCGGATTTTGCGAAACCGTCAACAGCCGCCTGAATGTCGGCCTTGGTCATCGCAGCAGGGGTTTGCCATTCAGTTTGGTCACCGTAAAACCCAAGCGGAGCGCCTTTGGGTGCGACTTCACTGGGGCCCTGGGGCTGTTCGGTGAAACGGTTGGCCTGGAACTGCGCGCCGGCGTGCATAAGCTGAACAAAAATTTTGCTGCCTGCTGCATGAACACGGTCAACAATGGTTTTCCAGCCGTCTATCTGATCCTGGTTGATGATGCCAGGCTGATTGGCATAGCCCTGACTTGCCTTGTCATCGGTGTAGGTCCCCTCGGTAATCACCAGA
>JAWWAT010000567.1:0-2527 GCA_033721635.1 Marinobacter sp.
GCCTTTACGAAAACGCTGTATAAAGGCCTCGGATTCCGCAATCGACTGTTCCATATTGCGAATCAGCTCATCGACGTCCTGGCGAATACCCACCAGCTCGTTCTCTAGCGAGCCTATCGCCTGGGCGTTCAGGTTGTGCTTCAGATAAAGCACCTGATCCTGGAACGCCTGCAACACTGGCTCCATGCGCTCTTCGGCGTTGTGCATGCGGCTGATCAGCTGGCTGTACTGGGTGCGGGTTTCCTCAAGCTGCTGCTCGCTGCTGCGGCGCAGCGAGGCGCTCTCGTATTCACCCAGTTCATCCTCCCATTCATCGAATAGGGCTTCAGCCACGTCTTCCACTTTATCGATGCGGTCGCGGACATCTTCCGCGCTCGACTTGCTGTCCTCGTAGGCATCGCTGATCTCGGCGTAGCGATCCTTGAGCGCGGTATCCGGCGTATCCACTACGCTCTGGAAGCGCTCCAGGGAAGAGCGGAAGGTTTCCTGGGCTTCGTTCTGGCTGTCCCTGGCGTTTTCCACTCGGTCCACCAGAATCTCGCGCTTTTCATACCCGAGTTTTTCCATGGTGTTGTAATACAGAGAGGAGCACCCGCCCAGAAGCACCACACCGAGTAGCAAAAGCCCCAGCCGCCGGGCACCGGGTAATGATATTGAGCTGGCAGTGGCAGGGTTGGACATAAGGTGATCTCCGGTCGGTATGTTGGTGCGGGTTCGGAAAGTGAAGCATGACGAAGGGGTGCTGACAAGGGCTTATGGCCGCTGGTTTCCCTAAGGTCTCCCTCTTCACCGCAAACCATGGCAGTACAAAGCCCCGGTAGGGTCCCCCTGATAATCAGGGGGAAGCGGCTCAACAAGCAGTGACGGCATGCGACTGAAGGGGAAGAACAGCGTGGAGTCGCGCTGCAGCTCGGCACGCACTGTGGCACAGGCAAACTGTTTTGGCTCGGCAACAAACATCGCTGCCATCAGGTCGAAAGGGTAGAAGCCCTCCCGGCCTATATCCGTCTGCCAGTACTCCAGCCAGGAGCGGGCGCGTTCAGCCACCCAGCGTCCGTCATCGCCATTGGAGGCAATGCCGGCCAGTGCCTGTTCATCAATCTCCACCTCACGGGCCGCCTCATACGGTACCAGAACAAGCGGGATATCCCGTTCGAGGACCACACGCAGTGCCTCCGGGTCCTGGGCTACATTGAAATCCCGGAACACCGGCCCGTGCCCTAACAGAGTTCCATCGCCACTGCCCTCGGCCGGATGGAAGATGTGGCCTGGCCGGCGCCCCATTACCGCGATAATCGTCTCGATCCTCTCGCCGAGGTCTGGCCGCGCCTGAAGGGCTGCGGCGATATTGGTCAGCGGGCCGAGTGCCACGATGGTCAGCTTGTCAGCGGCCAGTGCCTCGACCAGGGCACGCTCCGCTTCGGTATCCCTGGTGGGCAGCTCCGGTAAGGGTGCGCCCGCGCCCCGATAGACCGGCACCTGGCCCTGGTGCGGCTGCAGCCGGGTCATTAACTCCCGGGTTACAGTGTCCGTCGCTTCCAGCGAAGCGTTACCAAAGACCGTGGATACACCAGTAATGCTTACATCGGCCTTGCGTATCAGGTACCAGATGGCGAGGCAATCATCGGGATCAACCCGGGGGCCTTTCCCGCAGGCAGAGTCCGCATCGACCCAGATCCGACCAGGCGCCGCCGGCAGTTCAGAAGGTGCCAGCACCGGCAGCGGCTCGGAAAACTGCTGCCCCGTGCGCCAGGTCTCCACCGGTATGGCCAGGGTCAGGCCGAACAGTGTCAGCAGTCCGGCCAACACCAGCGCCGTTCGTGCCACCGTTCTTCGCAGACCAGTAATCGCTCCCGGCATCACAGATTCCTCATTACCTCTGCGGTGTGCGCATCCATCGGGAAGAAGGTTTCGATAACCATTTCAGAAAGGGAGATATCCACCGCCGTTCCAAACACCGTTGTCGTACTCAGAAAGGTCAGTTTGCCCCTGGGGGTTTCCAGCTCGAACGGAACGGCAATTCCCGTCCTGGCAGAGGTGTCATGCTCAGTGTAAGGGCGTGCCGTATCAGGCGCCGGATACGCCTCAATTTCCCCCAGCAGTTTTGCCAGTGCAGGGTCCGCCGTTAAATCAACCTGATGAGTCAGCCGGTCGACAACATGGGCCTTCCATTGCCTGTAATTCGCCACTCTTGGAGCCAGCCCTTCGGGGTGCAGGCTCAGGCGCAGGACATTCACCGGAGGTGTGAGAAAAGCAGGATCTATACCCTCGAGCAGGAAATGGGCCGCGTCGTTCGCCAGCAGAAGATTCCACTCCCTGTCCACCACCAGGGCAGGGTGGGGCTGGTGCCCCGAGATGAAGAGTTCTACAGCATTTCGCGCCGCGGCCATGTCTGGTTCATCCAGTGACCGTTCGCAATACTCCGGCGCAAACCCTGCCACAGTCAGCAGCCTGTTGCGCTCGCGGACTGGAATTCTCAGCTCATCGGCAAGGCGCAGCAACATACGCCGGCTTGGCGATGAGCGCC
>JAWWAT010000568.1:0-2524 GCA_033721635.1 Marinobacter sp.
CCGCGAAGTGGTCGATGCCAAAGGCTATGCCGGTTGCTTCGGTGTTTATCCAAGACGTCGGGTGGTGAGCAAACTGGAAATGCCCAAGGAGTGCATTGAGCATCCTTACTTTGAGTCGCACGAGCTGGTGGCCCCTGCTGAAGAAACGGTTCCGGACCGATCCGCTTTCGGCACCCACTGGGGTCTTGTGTTCTTCTTCGGGGACGACCCGATCAAGATGCGGGATTTGCTGAAAGCCCAGGAGGATCTGGACTTCTACGTCTAGGAGTGACCGGAGCCGGCTGATAACCGGCTCCTGCTATTCCTGTACAGCTCTCTCGAGCGTTACCACTCCTCTGAGAAAGGCCGCGCATCCAGTTCGAAAGTCCAGGCGGAGCGCGGCTGGTTGTGCAACTGCCAGTATATTTCCGCGAGGTCGTCGGGCTCGATGATGCCGTCCTCGCCTTTGCTTGCATAAAGGTCGGGCAAAAATTCAGCCGTAGCCTCATTGCGGATAAGGCCATCCACCACCACGTGGGCGACGTGAATGCCTTGCGGGCCCAACTCCCTTGCCATGCTTTGCGCGAGGGCGCGCAGCGCATGTTTGCCGCCGGCAAAAGCTGCAAATCCGCGCCCGCCGCGCAGGCTGGCGGAGGCGCCGGTAAACAGGATTGTGCCCTCGCTGCGTTGCAGCATTTTCCTTGCGACCTCGCGCCCGACCAGAAATCCGGCCAGGGCGCACATCTCCCAGACTTTCCGGTAAACCCGGGTGCTGGTCTCGCAGATGTCGTATCGGACGTTTCCGCCCACGTTGAACACCGCCACCCGTATTGGACCATGCTCTGACTCAACGCGTTCAACCAGCTCAATGACCTGGTCTTCGTCCCTTGCATCGGAGTGGATGGCTGTCGCGCTCGAGCCGAGAGCCTGAATTTCCGAGCTGAGAAGATTAAGATCTCCGCGCCTGCGAGTGACCACAAGGTGGAAGCCTTCCTTTGCAAAGCGCCGGGCGATGGCAGAACCGAGGTGGTCCCCGGCTCCGATGATGAGAGCGACCGGTTTAGCTGTTGTTTTCATTGTGCCACCTGCAGTGATAGGCCGCGGATTTATTCCGCGGCATCCGCTTCCTGCTTGGTTTCATGCTCGGTTCCAGGGGCGTGCTCTGGTGGGCAGTAGGTTGTGTAGAGCTTGAGCATTCCGTTTCCGGTGTTACGGAAGTTGTGAAAGGTGCCCGAGGGCACGATGCTCACGTCGCCCGATTTCACAGGAACTTTGGTTTCGCCGATCGTCGCTTCACCCTCGCCTGAGACGAAATAGAGCAACTGATCATGTCCCTCGTGAACTTCGCCGCCAATTTCCCCGCCTTCGGGAATGGCCATGAGAACGAGCTGTGTATGATCGCCGGTCCATAAGACCTGACGGAACTCTTCATTGCTTTTTGCCATCTCTACGACGGGTAGCGTGGTCTTTCGAACTTCTTTCATTCCAGTTTCTCCATCCGTGAATTCAGTATTTAGTACTCCTTTTAGTCGCAATCAGATCGCCGGCCTTCAGGCGAAGTCGTAATCACCGCCTTTCTCCAGCGCCCTCTGATAGGCCGGCCGGGCATGAACGCGCTTGACCCATCCGGTGATGTGAGGCCGGTTCCTGCCGACGATGCCTCGGGCTACCGAAGCCTCAAGCGGGAAGCTCATCTGGATGTCCGCCGCGCTCAGCTTGTCGCCCAGGAACCAGGTGTTTTTCGCCAGGTGGCTTTCTACAAAATCCAGGTGAGTCTTGATCATGGGGCTGATAAACATCTCGTTGGTTTTGTCGGAAATGCCTTTGGCCACCGGTTTAATGAAGAATGGCATGGGGCTGGTCTTTACCTTTTCGAAAACAAGGCGCAACACCAGTGGCGGCATCAATGAGCCCTCGGCGTAGTGCAGCCAATAGGTGTAGTCGAGCCAGGCCTGGCCGCCGCCCTCCGGCAGCATGGTGTCTTTGCCGTAAGTGTGCGCCAGATATTCGATGATGGCACCGGATTCGGCCACGACCAGATCGCCGTCGGTGATCACCGGGGACTTGCCAAGGGGATGTACTTTTTTGAGGCTTTCAGGAGCAAGCATGGTTTTCGGATCGCGCTGGTAATGCTTGATCTCGTAGGGAACACCCAGTTCTTCCAGCATCCAGAGAACTCGTTGTGACCGGGAATTGTTCAGGTGATGAACTGTAATCATGCACAAGCTCCGTTCGCATTTAAAAATGATCGGGTCTGAAGAGTAGTCTGCAAAGTGCGTTTTGGTTCACCGCTGTCGATGATTAACATCGCTAATGTCGATTGCGCATCGCAAAGCCTTGGCGTCTCAGTTCCTTGAGGATCTCGGGCACTTTAAAAGGCATTAGTGTCCGCGTTGTTCTCAAAAGACTGATCGCTACGTGCATTCGCTTGTACCAGAGCACCCGGCGGATCTTTTTCTTCATAGGGTGGTAGCCTTCCTGATACAGCTCGTCCACGCGGTCGGCGTTATTGGTGAGGCTGTAGTCGCTCAGATCCAGAGGTACA
>JAWWAT010000569.1:0-2513 GCA_033721635.1 Marinobacter sp.
CATGGCCGACCTCCTCGATGCCAGCCTCCGCGCACAGGCGGTACCACTCGTCCTCGGTGGGCAGGCGAATGGGCTGGCCGGTCTGCTCCCGTTTCCATTCGCAAAAGGCTTTGGCCTCGTGGTAGTTCACCTCGACGGGCCAGTCCCAGGGCATCTCTACTTCTTCGGTCATCAGGCGAAGATGCCAGCCGTTCTGCCAGCGCCAGAAGGTCGGGTGCCGAGCCTTGGCAAAATGTCGCCAGGCACAGCCTTCCTCACTCCAGAATCGATCTTCCTGGTAACCGCCGGCTTCTACAAACTCGAGGAATTCCTGGTTGCTGACCAGATACTGACTGGCCCTGAATTCATCGACCTCGGCCTCATGTTCGCCGTATTCATTGTCCCAGCCGTAGTAGGCATCATCGTAGGGCTTGCCGATCGAAACCTTGCCGGAGGGCACGGTGATCAGCTCGTTTTCAGGCGCTTCCCCGGTCTCGCGAATCGGCTCCCATTCCGGCTGCGGCCGTACCTTTGCGAGGTCGTGCTGCCGGATCAACACGGACGACGTCTCCAGGTGAATGCGTTCGTGCTCAACACCCATAACGATCGGCCACCACGGGCTCTCCCAGTTGATCGGCAGGCTTAGCGGCAATGTTTCAATCAGATCCAGCACGGTGGCGCGGACTTTGGCACGGTAATCCAGCACCTCGGCGACGGTCGGCCAGTCGTAATGATCCTCGTCCAGATCGTCCCAGCTCATCTCATCGACACCCACTGCAAAAATCGATTCCATGTGCGGATCGATTCGCTCGGGGAGGAGCTTGGCCAGTACCAGCTTGTTAACGAAGAATGTTGCAGTGTGGCCGAGGTAAAAAATGAGGGGGTGTCTCAGGGGAATCGATTTCTGGAAATAGCCCGAATCATCGGCGAGACAGTCGAAAAGGCGCGTGTAGGTGTCAAAGGTGTTGGTGAAGTAGGAAGCTATTTCGGCGCGTTTGTCCTCTGCGGACCCAACGCTCAGATCTGGCGTTCTGAGGAGGCGGATTCCTGATTTTAAAGCTTGGGTGGGGGACTGCGCTTCCGGTATGGGCATTGTCATTTCTGGACACATCCTTTGTTGTGTTTGCTAACAGCAATACGTCTCTGGTGTGGGGGATGGTTCAATTCTCCCCGAAAACCGTTTAGACGATCCCTTTGCTGAAATTGTTACAAACCGGATTCTTTCGCAAAAGCTACCGCTTTGGGCGCGCCCAGTGCAAGAAGTACGGCGCCTGAGGAACAGGCAAGCATTGAAACTGCGATGCTCAGGAGTGTCTGGTCGCCAGAGACCGAGGACAGTGTGCTGACTGCCCCGGCAATGGTGAACTGCGATGCGCCCAGAAGAGCCGCCGCAGTGCCGCTGAGATTCGGGAAGAACTCCATGGCGTTCGCCATGTTGTTGGGCACGATGCCGCCCTGGCAGCCGATGGCAACGATGATGCACCCTGCCACCAGCCAGAGCGGCCCCTGGGACTGCACGCTGGCAACCAGAGCGACAAGAGCCAGGCATTGCGCAATAACCTGGGCGCGCACCAGCTGCACCGAGGAAAATCGCCTCAGTAGCGGACGGTTCATCAGATTCAGGGCCGCCATGAACGCAATGTTTGCGGCAAACAGAATGGCGAAGGTGCTGTTGGAGAGCCCGTACCATTCCTGATAAATGAATGAGGAGTGGGTGATGAACAGCAGCATGGTGCTGAAACACAGAACCTGAATGCCGATAAAGCGCATGGTGGTTTTGTGCCTGAGCACCAGCAGGTAATTGGTTACCAGGGAGCGAATAGGCGTGGTTGTAGGTTTGCGCGGTTGGAGCCTCGGGAAAAGCGCCACCTGAAGAGTCAGCACAAGAAACGCGGCATAGCCGGCCAGCATGAGGAATATCCAGTGCCACTCACCCAGTGCAAGCATCAGTGAACCCAGCGACGGTGCCGCAGCGGGCGCTATAAACATGATCAGGCCAATGAGCCCGAACAGCCGGGCAGCGTCCTGTCCACTGACTTCGTCACGAACAATCGCAGGAACCGACACCGCACAGAAGGCGCCACCAATTCCTTGCGCTATCCGCCAGAACACCATATCGGACAGGCTATCGGCCAGCGATACCATGACCGAACCTGCCATAAAAATCAGCAGTCCCCCGAAAAGCACCGGTTTGCGACCGTATCGGTCAGACAGGGGACCACCCACCAGTTGGGCAAGCCCCAATGTGGTGACATAGGCACTGAGCGTCAGCCCCACGTGTCCATGATCAACGCCCAGACCGTCAGCGATGTCCGGAAAAGCGGGCAGGTAGGCATCAAGCGCCAATGGCCCCAGCGCGACGGTCATTCCCAGCAGTATGGCCAGGTGCAGGTGTGACAAAAGAAATCTCCCTGAAAGATAGAATCCTATCAATACGGTGGCACTTTTGATCAGACCATGCGTATTTTCAGAAATCCCCGTGCATGATCCATTCACTTCCTGTAGCCTGCGCGGCTTTTTCTTCCGGAGGCAGA
>JAWWAT010000570.1:0-2511 GCA_033721635.1 Marinobacter sp.
GCCCTCTCCAAAACCGTGGAGCGCCAGGGATGGCGCGACCGAGCCCTACAGGGACGTATTTACGGGCGTGTTTTGGAGAGGGCTCCCGACAGTGTTCAGCCCCTATTTGACCCGGACTCCAGCTTAAAGGCAAAACTGTCGGATAAGACCCTGCAGAACCTTCACGGTTGGCTCCAACTGTGACAGCTCAATGAATTCATCTGGCTGGTGCGCCTGATCGATTGAGCCGGGACCCATGACCAGGGTCTCCAGGCCGAGCTTCTGCAACCAGGGCGCTTCCGTGGCGAAGGCAACGGCATGGGCCGTATGACCTGTAAGCTTTTCACAGGCTTTTACCAGAGCCGCATCGGCCGGGGTTTCGAAGGGTGGCACGCCGTCAAAGAGCGGCTCGAATTCCAGGGACAGTTCCCGCCGTTCCGCGATCGGCTGCACCTTGCTCAGGATGGTCTGGCGCAGGGTTTCCATGTCCATACCTGGCAACGGGCGCAGATCAAAGTGTAGCTCGCATTGGGCGCAGATGCGGTTTGGATTGTCACCGCCGTGGATGCAGCCCAGGTTCAGGGTTGGGAACTGTACCTCGAAGTTCGGGTTCCGGTACTTTTCCTGCCAGCCTGAACGGAGTGCCAGCAATTCGGTGAGCGCTTCGTGCATTCCTTCCATGGCGTTGCGGCCGAGGGCGGGGTTGGAGGAATGGCCCGACTGGCCCTCGAACTTGAGACGCTCCATCATGATGCCCTTGTGCATGCGCACCGGCTTCAGGCTGGTGGGCTCACCGATGACCGCATAGCGGGCCTTGGGCTTGCCGGCCTCAGCCAGGGCCCGGGCGCCATCCATGGAACTCTCCTCATCGGCCGTGGCCAGTATGATCAGAGGCTGCTTGAGGTCTTCGTCGACAAAGGCCCTGGCCGCTTCGATGGCCAGCGGGAAAAAACCTTTCATGTCACAGGTGCCCAGCCCGTACCACCGGTTGTCGCGCTCGGTCAGGGTAAAGGGGTCGCTCTGCCAGCGTTTGTCATCAAAGGGCACCGTATCGGTGTGTCCGGATAACACGAGACCGCCCGGCCCGCTGCCCAGGGTTCCGATCAGGTTGAATTTTCCGGGCATGCCGGGCACTTCCAGAATCTCCACCGCAAACCCGAGGGCTTCCAGCCATTCCGCCAGGGTTCGCACCACCGGCTCATTGCTGTGATCCCACTTCGCCGAAGCGCTGCTGATGGAAGGCAAAGATATCAGTCGGGCAAGCATGTCACGAATGCCCGGCACCACTTCGGATTTGCTATCGGACTGCGACATAGTTTCCTCTCAGATTCCCAATGGAATCATTGTGCACGGCCACGACGCCAGACTTCAAAGTTGACGATAGCCCGGATCAACATCGGATAGGCGACTTCACCACCGGCAACCACGCGGGCCACTTCGAGCTCGCGTTCGCTGACGCTCACCAGACGACCTTCCACGACGTTCTCGTTGGAGAGCGTTATCCGGACCTGCCGGTCAATCCATTGCTCCGCATTCTCAAGATTCGCCGGATACCAGCTTTCGATTTCAGGATCTTCCCTTGGCACCACCGGCTCAACCGCCGCATCCGGTGTTTCCTGGACAACAGGCTCCGACTCGGTCAGGTATACGTCTGGCACGCCTGCACCATTATAACGAACCGGCCAGCTCATGCCCGTGCCATCGTTTTCTGCCGTTCTCACCGGCACACCGAACATTGGTTGACCCGGCTGCACACTCACCGTGAGCTCACCTCCCTCCAGCAGCCACTGTCGGTACAACGCTTTCAACTGGTCACTGGCGGCCAGGCCCCGTGCTTCAAGCCCGGCAGACAGCGCCTGCACCGCGCGCCCCGCCCATTCGCCGGTTTCGATACCGGCTTCGCGGGCGCAATAGGCCGCAATGCGACGCATCAGGCCACCATCACGGAGAGTCAGGCTCATCGGCTCGGCACCGCCGGAAACGGTCAGTTCCGAATCCTGAATCCGGATTCGAGCTTCGGGCCAGTCCAGCTCAAGACTGCCAGTGCTGACCGTATTCAGCTCGGCATGCACATTGCCCGGCGTCTGACGCACAAAGCCCTCTCCGGCGAGCGCCGTAATACCCATGCGAATCAGATCTCCGCTTCCCAGTTGCTGGCGAGGATCTGGCGCACAGGAAAGGACAAACAGTGCAGGATCACCCTCGCTGTTGGCTCCCTCTGCGGTGACCCAGTTCCGAAGCATGGTCGGGTCCAACGTCAGGCCGAGGCCATCGAGCCTCAGGGTCCAGGTGGCCGGCAAGTTGGTCGGATCGACGAGAGCAGACAACAAGTCAACGGGTGAGCCGGCATCAAACTCCACCCTGGCTATATCCAGCGGCTGGGTCAGCTCAAAATCCTGCCAGCTGGCATCGTTCAGAACCAGGCGACCCTCGATGCCGGAACTAATGCTGCCTCTATGCAGCACACCGTGGGGTTCCAGCGCCTGTCTTGCTTCGGCCATGCGCTGGTCTGCGAGCCACCAGACACCTGCC
>JAWWAT010000571.1:0-2507 GCA_033721635.1 Marinobacter sp.
GAATATCACCGGTGGAGTCACTCTCGGTGAAGAATCCACCGTAATAGTTGCCGGCCAGGGTCGGCTCGATGGATTTCATTTCCTCCGGGGTTACCGAACGGCGCTCAAGGCCGCCAGCAGACAGCAAACGAGACACTTTGGCCGCGTGGTCGAACCCGGCCTTATCGCGATAGATGTGGAGGATGCCCTGCTTCTTGAGATCAAAATCGATGCCCTCTTCCTGCGCCCAGGCAAACAGGTGGTCGCGGGCAGCAATGGCCAGACGGGCGGTTTCCGTGGTGTTTTTCTCGTACTGGGGAATCGCGGCGATGAACTCGGCGAACCAGCTGAGTTTGTGCCAGGAAGGCTTAGGATTTACCAGCAATGGGGCATCCCGGCGGGACATCCACTTGATGCCCTTCATCACTGTCTGCCAGTTGTTCCAGACTTCGGCATTAGAAGCCGAAAGCTGACCACCGTTGGCGAAAGAGGTTTCCATCGCCGCATAGCGGTGTTTCTCGTAAACCGTAACATCAAGCCCGCGCTTGGCAAGGGTGTAGGCTGTGGTAATACCGGTAATACCACCGCCAATGACTGCAATTCGCTTCATTCCATTCTCCGTGAGCGCCAAGGGTTTCCTCCCTGCTCGAAATGGCAGGAAGCACCCCTTCCGTCACGGGACCTGAGAGATTCACGGGCTGCTCAACAAAACCAGCCGCTTGCTCCTTCGGTGTGCCGACTGACGCGATTGTCGACAGCTCTTCGGAAAGTATTCATGTCAGCGGTCCTTTTGCCTGAGAGTTTCCGGGGCAGTTGCTCCTTCGGCGCTGATCGCAAGGGATTCAGTCTCTCCCGCAGACATGTCTGATTGGTAATAAAACCCAACCCACGGCGGTAAACATAGCAAATAACCCGGAGCCGGGAAACCAGCCGCTGCACAGATCCGGCCGGATCAGTTAAGGTAAAAGCATGAAACACGCCTCGAAAACCCGCAAACAACTCCAGCAGCAACTGGAACAGGCCCGCGACTATGAGCAATGGTGCGAGGCCGCCACCGCGCTCGACGACATGGACGGCCTGCTGGCCTGGCGCGAGCAGGAAGAGACCGGAATGCTGCATGAAAGCCTGATGCGCAAGCATATGGGCCTTATGGACCATTGCCGGCAGAATGGCGACACCCGGCGATTGATCCGGATCCTCCAGGAGAGTCTGTACCGTCACCTCGGTGAATTATCCAATCCCGACCTGTACACGGTGGCGCGCAGCGGCACCAACCGGTTGGTGGGTGAATTCCTGGACGCCGTCGAGACGTCGATGGAGTTCATTTGCGAGCACCCGATTCCGGAAGTAACAACCGCGCGCAAACTGAAAATGTTCCGGGACGCCGAACGGGTCTATGGCCGACCGGCGCT
Source organism: Marinobacter sp. (assembly GCA_033721635.1). Lineage (GTDB taxonomy): Bacteria > Pseudomonadota > Gammaproteobacteria > Pseudomonadales > Oleiphilaceae > Marinobacter. The sequence continues at coordinate 1,392 of JAWWAT010000571.1, forward strand.
GATGCTCAGTGGTGGCGCGGCCTTCGGCATTTACCACATAGGTGTTACCCGGGCGCTCTGGCGCCAGGACCTGCTGCCGGACGTGATGGCCGGCTCAAGCATGGGCGCCATCGTGGCCGGCGCCATCTGCACCCGGGACGAGAAAGAACTGGCCGACTTCTTCAACCACCCCGAGCGCATCCACCTCAATGCTTTCCGCTGGCTGGGCGTCAGGGAAGGCCTGCGGGCCGGCCATGCCATGGACCCGCGCCAACTTCAGGAGCATCTCCAGCACAATCTGGGCAGCGTCAGTTTCAAAGAGGCGTATGAGCACAGCGGACGCACACTGAATATCTCCGTCTCGCCCACCCGCACCCAGCAGAAGCCACGGCTTCTAAACTGGCTGTCCTCGCCAGCGGTGCTGGTGGATTCGGCAGTCATGGCCTCCTGCGCCGTGCCGGGCATCTTCCCGCCGGTCATCCTCCAGGCGCGGGAAACAAACGGAAGTCGCGAAAGCAGTGTGCCCTACATGCCCACCGAGAGCTGGATTGACGGCAGCGTGCATGGCGACCTGCCACTGATGCGCATGGCCCGCCTGCATGACGTGAACAAGACCATTGTGAGCCAGGCAAACCCCCACGTGGTTCCGTTTATCAGCAATCATGACAAGAGTGGCCTATCCGCCTGGGCCAAAAGGGCGGCCGCTTCTCTCGCCCATGGCCAGATCGCCACGGCGCTGAAACTGACCAAACAGAGCCCGCACCCCGGCCTCATCCGGCCGCTGATCGAACAGGCCCACGCCATGACCAGCCAGCAGTACCTGGGTGACATCAACATCCATTTCCCGCCCAAAGTCTCCCTCTACCGCAAGGTACTGGCCAACCCGAGCCCAGAGGACCTGGAGATGTTTATCAACCTCGGGGAACAGGCCACCTGGCCACGTTTGGCGATGATCAAGGACCAGACCCGGATCAGCCGGGCGTTTGACCGGTGCATAAGGCAACTGGAGGCTGATCTCGAAACAGAAAGCGGGCGGGCGCCAGAGGGCTGAAGGGGGCGGCGCTACCCCTGCTCGTACTCCCGAACCAGCTCCTGCAGGAAATACAGGCCGGCGGAACTCAGGAAACACCGCCCTGC
>JAWWAT010000572.1:0-2502 GCA_033721635.1 Marinobacter sp.
AACCGCTGGTGGATGAGACGGCCGGCATGGGCAAGGCTCTGACCCAGGTGGCGTTCGGCCCGACCGGGTTCGCCACTCTCAAGAACCAGGTGGGGCACAAAGCCATCGAGATTTCCCGAACCTCGTTCGACAACCCGGTATTCGAGACGGACCGGGCAAGAGCCGTTGAAAGCATAATGGTTGAACGCATGATTGCCCTGTCTTCGGAAGAATTCCAGGACCTGCTGCGCCCCTGCTTCCAGGAGGACGAGATCAAACTGATACTGGTGGGCGCCTTCCTGGGTTTCGCTGCCGGCATCTGCCAGCTGATCTTTGTATTCGGCGGTTCCATCTTCTGATTTTCAATGCCGGATAACCGGCAAGTTATACTGGTTTACGCTGGGCATATCCGCTATCGGTCTCTATACTCCGGGAATACGGGTGTGTATTTCCCGGCGACTATTCTTTTCCCGGAGGCATCGGATGCCAGGCTTTCTTTCCTGGATCTCAGGATTTTTTTCTTCCGACGTACCAACAACCGTATCAGCACCCGAGTCCCGCCTGCTTAATCCGGCTGCGTCTGTGGAAAACGATTCAGCCACCGATTCCGGACTGATCGACCAACTTGAAGAACACCTGTTTTGCTGGCTGCTGGACTCACCGCCCACGGCGCTGCGGTCAGAGCCCGGGCAATGGCAGCCTGTGCTGGAAAAGCTGCGCGGGCGCATTACCCATCGGGAACTGCATGAATTACCGCGCCAACCGATGACCCTGCCAATGCTGATGCGGGCGCTATCCGACGAGAAATCGGATCGACACCATCTGACCGAAATCATCCTCAACGATCCGGCACTGACCGACCAGTTGCTACAGATTGCGAACAGCCCCTACTTCAGGCCCGGCGACCAATCCATTGATTCCGTGGACCAGGCTGTTTTTCTGCTGGGTCTGGACGGCATTCGTAACGTCATTTCCGCCGCCATCATGCGCCCCATGATGGCGGCACGGAACAGTCGCGAAGCGCTCTTTGCCCAGCGTGTCTGGCGTTGGGGGCTTACCTGCGCCCGCAGCGCGGAGCTGATTGCCAAGGTTCAGGGCCAGGATTCCAGCGTCTACTTCATGGCGGGGTTGCTACCGGCACTCTCCTACATCACTTTAAGGAGAGAACTGCAGCGACTCTGCCTTACAGAGCCGGGGATGACGGAAGCACCACCGTCGCTGATACACGATGCCCTCTCCCGCTACCAGTGGGCCACGTCGCAGTTGCTGGCCAATGAGTGGAACCTTCCACCCAAATACCATGCACAGTTGCTGGCGGCGGAACGGCCTGCACCACGGCAGAGCCACACCCCACTGAACGACGGCATCATTGTGGGCACCCGGGAAGTGTTGCGCCACGCGCACCAGCGCAACATGCCGGAGGAAAACGTTCTGCAGCTCATCCACATGTCGGGAGAGCAGTACACCCGGGTACGCAGAGCCATTCTCGATATTCTGGAGGCCGGCGCCAGAACACGCGCCTAATGTTTGTTCCGCTCTTCTTCCTGCCTCAATAATTCGGCAAAGGTAACCGACTCGTCTTGCGGAGGCTGCGCAAGAAGCTCTCGTGGCACCAGATACGGCAGCCGATCAACCACACGATCCTCGTCATGGCGGATGGCGTCCAGAACCCGACCGATGGTGATTTTGTCCAACGACTGCCCTGGCACCAGGCAATCCCCGTTACGACCCGCCAGCGCAAGCAGGCGCGCCCGAATAAGCTTGTCGCTGATTCCCCGTGTCACCTCGCCGGGCACACGCAGGTTCTGCTCTATATCCTCCTGCTGGGGTGCTGGCCGGCCTTCACTGAAAGGTTTCGCCACCAGCCACATCAGTGCCAGGCCGGTTTTCTCCAGCAACTCCGGTGATAACCTTACCTGAGAGCGCTTTGCGACCGCCCCCGGATTCTGCAGATAGAACGCAATGCTGGAGCCCAGTAAAAGGATGATCCAGTTCAGGTACAGCCAGATCAACAGGATGATGCCAATGGCGAAACTGGAATAGATGGCGGCGTACTTCGCCGAACCTGCTACAAATGAGGCAAACAGCATGCCTGCAGCCTGCCAGGAAATACCCGCAATCAGGCCACCGATAAGGGCATAACGCAGCTTCACTCTGGTATTGGGAATAAACACATACACAAAGGTGAATGCCCCGACTACCAACAGGAACGGGGTAAAGCGGGTGGCAAAGATAATCACTGACCCCAGCGGCTCCACCGCCATCAACGCCTGGACAAACGCCGACGAAAAAATGGTGGCACTGATGCCAATGGCCGACACCATCAACAGCGGGCCGATCATGATCACGCTGAGATAGTTGCTGAAGCGCTGGGCCATGGAACGCATATCCGGCACCCGCCAGATCATGTTGAAGGAGCGCTCGATTTTCTGCACCAGCGAAATCACGGTGTAGACCAGCAAGGCCAGGCCCACGGAACCCAGCACCCCTACCTTCATGTTGTCCACGAACCCAAGAACCTGC
>JAWWAT010000573.1:0-2492 GCA_033721635.1 Marinobacter sp.
CGGAAGAATACGGCGGCGTGAACTGGAGCCCGGTCCAGAAGCATATCTGGGACGAAGAGTCTTCCCGGTACGGGGCGCCGCGTTCCGTACCTTTCGGTGTCAACATGGTTGCGCCGGTGATTATCAAGTTTGGCACCGAAGAGCAGAAGCAGAGATACCTGCCGAGAATCCTCAGCGGCGAAGACTGGTGGTGCCAGGGCTATTCAGAGCCGGGCGCCGGTTCAGACTTGGCGTCACTCAAGACCCGGGCCGTCCGCGACGGCGATCACTACATTGTGAATGGCCAGAAAACCTGGACCACCCTTGGCCAGCACGCCAACATGATTTTCTGCCTGGTGCGCACCAACACCGAAGTGAAGGCGCAGGAGGGCATCTCTTTCCTGCTGATGGACATGGACACTCCGGGCATTACCGTGCGCCCTATCATTACCCTGGATGGCGAGCACGAAGTCAACGAAGTGTTCTTCGAGGATGTGAAAGTCCCCGTGGAGAATCTGGTGGGCGAGGAAGACAAGGGCTGGACCTATGCCAAGTACCTGCTGACTTACGAACGCACCGGTCTGGCCGGCATCGGCATTTCCAAAGCCGCACTGCATCACCTGAAGGAGCTGGCGACCCGCCGGACCAAGAACGGTCGCCCGCTGATTGAGGATGCGTCGTTCAGCCAGCGCATTGCCAAGGTTGAGATCGATCTTATGGCTGCGGGAATCAGCAACCTGCGCATTATCGCCTCGGTGGAAGGCGGCGGCATGCCGGGTGCGGAAAGCTCCATGCTGAAAGTACGCGGTACTGAAATACGCCAAACCATCAACGATCTGGCTCGCCGTGCGATTGGCCCCTACGCCATTCCCTTCGTGGAGGAAGAACTGGATCTGGATTACGACGGCGATTTCCTCTCGGACGAGAATGCCGCACCGGTGACTCCCCAGTACTTCAATAACCGCAAGCTGTCGATTTTCGGCGGATCTAACGAGATCCAGAAAAACATCGTGTCGAAAATGATTCTCGGGCTTTAAGGAGGCGACCATGGATTTCCGACTGAATGAAGAGCAGCAGATGCTGCAGGACACCGTGGCTCGCCTGGTTCGCGGTGAATACAGTTTCGAAAAGCGCCTGGAATACAGCGAATCCGAGCTGGGGTTCAGCGCTAATTTCTGGAAACAGCTGAGTGAGCTGGGTCTGACGGCCGTGCCCTTTCCGGAAGAGCTGGGGGGCTTTGGCGGAACTGGCGTTGAAGTGCAGAGCGTAATGACCGAGCTCGGTCGCGGCCTGTGCATTGAGCCCTACCTCCAGTCCGTAGTTCTGGGAGGCGGTCTGATCAGTCAGGCCGGCAACACCGAACAGCAGGAACAGTGGCTTGGCGGCATCGCCAGCGGCGAGGTCCGGGCTGCTGCAGGTCTTCAGGAGCCGCAGAGCTTCTACAACCTGCATGATGTAGAAACCCGGGCGGAGAAATCCGGTGACGGCTATACCCTGAACGGACGAAAGGCCGTGGTGATCGGTGGCCATTGCGCCGATGTCCTGGTGGTGTCTGCCCGCACCTCTGGCGACAGCCGAGAGGCCGAAGGCATCAGCCTGTTCCTGGTACCCGCAGACGCGGAAGGCCTGGAACGCCGTACCTACCCGACCATGGATGGTTCCAAAGGCTGCGACCTCTTCCTGAACAACCTCCAACTCGGCGCCGACGCCCTGCTCGGCGAGGAAGGCAAGGCTGCAGAAATCATTGAATACCAGACCGGACGCGCCATCTCCGCACTGTGCGGTGAGGCGGTAGGCGCCATGGAAGTGGCTTGTGACCTGACTCTGGAATACCTGAAACAACGCAAGCAATTCGGCGTGCCCATCGGCAAATTCCAGGTGCTTCAGCACCGGATGGTGGACATGATGTCAGAGCTTGAACAGGCCCGTTCTATGGCCATTCTGGCCGCAAGCGTTGCCGACGAGCCCCAGAGCGACGAACGCCGGCGGATTCTCGCAGCAGCCAAGAACGTGATTGGCCGCAGTGGCCAGTTCATTTCCGAGCAGGGTATCCAGTCCCACGGTGGCATCGGCATGACCTGGGAATACAACTTTGCCCACTACGCCAAGCGCCTCGTGATGATCAATCATCAGCTCGGCGACGACGACTTCCATCTTGAGCGTTATGCAGAGTTGTTACAGTGACGCGGTGACGGCCGCGATACGAGAATCTGTACGCCTGAACCGATCTGCCTCCCCCGTTGACCAGACAGGAAACGGCGGGAGGCTGATCTTTCTGAGCCCCCTTAAAGACGAGGAAAACAGGTTACAACCTGGAGCGATAGGAATAGGATAATAAATGACCAACCAGTGAGATCCAACAGGCCCGATTTAATGCCTTGAAAGCTTATTCTGGAGCTATTTAATGTGCATTTAGAAACTTTGTCTGCTGGAAATTTTGTCTGTAAAATCATCGTCTTGGAAACCGAGGCACGCGATGAGTTTAGGTCAGGCAATCAGGCGTTTACGAAAAG
>JAWWAT010000574.1:0-2486 GCA_033721635.1 Marinobacter sp.
CGGACGCAGACTGTCATCACCGCGGATCACATTATTCCGCACCGTCGCATCCGGCGTTGCGTCCAGCCACACTCCGAACGCCGGCCCCTGCAAACGGTTGTTCTCAACCACGGCGCCGCGCGCCTCCCGGGCCACAAAAATCCCCGCATCCAGCTCGTTCAGATCTCGGCCCCAGTTGCGAACGTCACAGCCGGAAAACCGCACTTCCTCGGCAACAATATCCACCGCATTCCCCTGCCCGCCCGCGTCAATCATCGTGTCGGAATGACAAGACACAGACACCCCGGGCACCCGGATTGCCAGAGACGAAATCTGCTCAGGGGGAAGCTCAAAGCTCGCACCCGGTTCCAGGGCATCAAGCTGTTCTTGCAGGTCCGCTTGCGCGGTCAGCGATAACAGAGCGACTGTCAGGGCCACTCCATAACGCAACAGTGGATACATCTATGATTCTCTATAAGTGAAGCAGGTCCGAAGCCACCGCCCTAGGTACGGCAAGCCAAGAGGAGAACCCTTTCCAAAACTGTGCGGAGCCATGGATGGCGGAGCCCAAGCGCCACAGGGATGTGCCGCCAGGAGCGTGTTTTGGAAAGGGTTCTCCTCTTGGGTTGCTTCTCCGAAGTTGGAATCACCAGGACTCCCAAAAGGAGTCCCGGCGAAAGATAGGCCTATCAGGCTTTCTCTACAATCATGCGACCCCGCATCTCCATATGCAGCGCATGACAGAACCAGTTGCAGTAGTACCAGTGCACCCCGGGACGATCCGCCTTGAAGGTCACCGAAGCCGTCTGCTGCGGACTGACCTCCATGCTCACGCCATGGTTCACCATACAGAAGCCGTGGGTCACGTCCTCAATGGTATCCAGGTTGGTCACGTACACCGTCACCTCATCGCCCTGCTTTACCTTGAACTCCGTCATCCCGTACTGCGGCGCAATCGAGGTCATGTAGACACGAACCTTGTTGCCGTCGCGGATAACCTTGTTGTCGGCTTCCAGAGTAACGCCATCCTTTTTGGCCTGTTCAACCGCCGATGCGAAGAACGGATCGTTGCGATCGTAGATCTTCTTCGTCTTGATCTGATCACGACGGACCAGAATACAGTCGTGGGGTTCCGCGAAGGTCGGGCCATCGTGAACCAGCTTCATCTCCTCGCCGGAGATATCGATCAACTGGTCGTTCTCCGCGTGCAGAGGCCCAACCGGCAGGAACCGGTCCTTGGAGAACTTCGACAGCACCACCAGCCACTTGCCATCGGCATCCCGCGATTCGGTCAGTGAAGCGTGGTTGTGGCCAGGCTGATAGTGCACATCCAGCTTCTGACGGATGTAGTTCACATCCTCGCCGTTGTAGTGCCTGATGGCGTCGGCAATGTTCCACTTGGCCACCTGGCTATCGATAAACAGAGTGGTGTAGGCGTTACCGCGGCCATCGAAGGTTGTATGCAGGGGCCCAAGGCCAAGCTCGGGCTCGCCCACCACCGTATCGCGCGGCTCGATCTTGCCGTCGAACAGATCGTCCAGCTTGTCGATGGCAATGATGGACACGGTCGGTGACAGCTTGCCGTTGGCAATGAAGTATTTGCCGTCAGGTGACGTGTTCAGACCATGCGGGTTCTTCGGTACCGGGATGTAGCGGGTCAGTTCCGAGCCGGCACGACCGTCTACCACCGGCACCTTGGAGTCACCCAGGGTCTTGTAGTTGCCATTCTTGACCGCCTGCTCGATGCGCTCGATGTTGAATACCACCGCCCAGTCGCGGTCGTTACGCATGGTACCGGCCAGATCCAGCGCCTTCTCCGAGTTGTAGCAGGTGGAACAGGCATATTTGCCGGTGTAGTCGGCATCGGTGTTGTCCAGGTTACCGTCAACAATCACCTGGAAGGCCACCTCCATGGTCTCTGCATCGACGGCATTGAACATGGTGAAGCTGCTTTCAAGGCTGGTGTCGCTGCCATCGTTCGGATGGGGAATAACATACTCGGCGTTGCAGAATACGTATTTGGTCTTGGGCACCTTCTGAAGCCTCAGACCGTGAATTGCCTGGACATTGGGAATGGTGGTGATCTTGTCACACTTCATGATGTCCAGGCGGATTCGTGCCACCCGGGTATTGGCCTTGTCGTTGATGAACAGGTACTTGCCATCGTAACGACCATCCGTCATGGAAATGTGGGGGTGATGGGAATCGCCGTTCAGGTGGGTATTGTCATGGCCCAGCACGTCTTTGCTTTCGTTGCTGATCCCCCACCCTGTGGCTGAGTCCACGTTGAACACGGGAATGCGCATACGCTCCCGCATGGAAGGCACACCCAGAACCCGGACTTCGCCGGAGTGACCACCACTCCAGAAGCCGTAGTACTCGTCCAAGTCGCCGGGGTGCACGACGTACTTGTTGCGGGCCTCCTCGGCCGCAGCGGCGAATGCCTCGCGCGACATCACGGCGGTACCGAGGCCGGTGGCACCGGCGACACCCGCCAGCGCTGCAGC
>JAWWAT010000575.1:0-2482 GCA_033721635.1 Marinobacter sp.
CATTAAAGGTGAAAGGCCCCACGCGGACGCGACTGATCTTCAGGGACAACGGAAGGTCCACATCCGGCAGTGTGATGGCACCACCACCCCCGGCGTTGTCGGCCGGGGGCAACTGGGTGACATCGAGCGTCTCGGCCTTAAGGCTCTCAAGACAGAACTGCTTTCTGAACAGACAGGAAGGCGACCAGTCCACGAGTGGCGATTCAACGATTACTTCAACCCCGTAGCCCCGCCATTGCAGGTGATCAGCCTGCCACTGGCCAAATAACGAACCGCGGTCGTTTTCGACGTTTAGTCCTGGCACCTGCTCGATCACCCAGGCGGTGCCAGTCTCGGAGCGCAGGGCTAGCAGCACAGCCGCCAGCAACAAGACAGGTGCAAGAATCAGAACCCCGAGACACACGAGCAGCCAGAAGCGAAGGCGGTGCCGGCGGCCCGGCTGCGCCTGGTTCTTTTCTTGCGATGGTTCCGGCGTGCGCGTCACAATTCAGGCCCCATGGAAAAGTGAATCCGCCAGCTCCCATCAAATTGCCGGTCCAGCCCCTTGGCAATATCCAGCCGCAAAGGCCCTACCGGGCTAATCCAGCGAATACCGACACCGGCTCCCGTCGCAAGTGGGTCGTTCAGGTTGTTGATGGCATTGCCATGATCCACAAACACCGCCGCGCGCCATCTATCGGCAAACTGGTACTGATACTCACCACTACTGACCATCAGATAGCGCCCCCCCACGGCCACACCATTATCGTTCTCGGGCGACAAGGTCTCGTAACCGTACCCTCGCACACTCTGGTCACCGCCGGCGAAGAAGCGCAGGGATGGCGGCACGTCCTCAAATCGGTTGGTCGCCACCCCACCCACCTGAAAACGCGCAAGGAAGCGATGTTTGTCGGCGAGGGTGAACAACCCCTTTGCCAGGGCATTCACATGCAGGATGTCCACATCTGATAGCGCCGCCTGGTGCGAACCGGTTACGTCGAACTGCAGGCGATAGCCCCGAGATGGATCCAGCGGTGAGTTCGCGTAGATTTTCGAATACCCCGCACCGGGCAGAAGTAGTTTAGTCGTACCTTTCTCATCGTTGCCGATATTGAAACGCTCGCCTTCCCAACGCAGAGACAATACCTGGAGCCACCCATTATCCAGCTCATGCTGCCATTGCTGTCCCAGGGTCAGCAGTTCTGATTCAACATTCTCGATGTCCTCCCGCTGATACCCCGCGCTGAGTCGGATCAGATCGGTCATGGGTGGATCCAGTGGCGCCTCGTACCAGGTACTGAAATTCTGTCTCGGCACCGAAAGCTCTGTTTCCGCGCCACGCTTGTGGCCCATGGGGTTAATCCAGTGCTCCCGCCAGTTACCGCGCAGCCTTGGCCCGACATCTGTGGAGAAGCCCACGCCCGCCGCGACCGAGCGGGGCTCTCGCCGGGTGAGCCCCACGCGGACAGGAATCACACCATCCTCGGCACTCTCCGGGGACGCATCAATATCCACGCCGCTGAAATAGCCACTGTTCTGAAGATCCCGGTTCAGCCTGGCTATCTCATCGGCATGGTAGGGAATACCAGGTTCGAAGGTGACAAAATCCTCCAGCAGGCCTATCTCGAACCAGTGACCTTCCTCGAAGGTAACCTCCCCCAACCGGTATCTCTCGCCGCTTTCATAGATCAGGGTAACTGTCGCGCTTCGGGTTACCGGATCCACTTCCAGGGTGCGGGTCACAAACCGGCCGTCGAAATATCCACGCCGGCGGGCACGGGTCTGGATGGTCTCCCGCAGACTGGCATACTGGCCATGATTGAGAATGTCTCCTTCCGCGGGTTGCTCCGGCAAGTCAGAGGTAACCCGGCCATCAGAGGCCGCTGCGCCCCTGATTTCAACGGTACGGGACTTGACCCGGACCGGCTCTCCGGGGGTAATCGACAATATCAGTGAGGCCGTGGAGTCTGAATCGCCCTGGTCGACCCGCCAGTCGATCATGGGGCTGTAATAGCCGAGCGCCCGCAGCGCCTTCTGCGCCTGACCGACGGCTGTGGAGGCATACCGCCGGAGATTATCGGCGCTGCGACCCTGCACTTTACCGATGAAGGCCTCGGCGTTTGATTTCAGCTCTGGATAGTCTCCTTCCATATTCACAACCACCTGTTGTGCGCAAACCAGCGCGGGCAAACAGCACAGCAAAGTGATCAAAAGCCGGACCCGGCCCGAATTCAAGACTTGGTAGATTGATAGCATCCGGCTATTTCAGCTGTTGATGGTAACAAGACGGAGTTCCTTTCAAGCGTGGGAGTTTAATGGCAGACGGTCAAGTTAATCCATGGTTGGCCATTCGGCCGCCGCCATCCGGCCTCAGGGCGAGTCGTTTGTGGCGTCGAAATAAGCTAACCTGTCAGATACTTAGCAACAGACCGGGCCTTGGCGAATGCTGAAGATAAATCGAGAAAACCTGAAGTCCAGCCACCAGCTTGTCTGGTTCATCATC
>JAWWAT010000576.1:0-2477 GCA_033721635.1 Marinobacter sp.
CAGGTGGGCGACAGCAATCGTCTGGATCTCGAAGCCATTGTTTCGCTGGCACCGGACCTGGTGGTGGCCTGGGTCGATGGCAATTCCCGCAGCCAGCTGGAACGGCTCTCGGGGCTTGGTATTTCTGTCTTCTGGCTTGCTCCTCGAACCTTCGACGACATTGCCAGGGCAATATCGGATCTGGCGTTGCTCACGGGCTCACCGGATCTCGGCAATGAGCGGGCCGAAGCGTTTCGCGCAGAAATGGCCGGGCTGAAAGCCCGGTATGCCGATGCCAGACCGGTCAGGGTGTTCTACCAGATATGGGACCAGCCACTGATGACGGTAAACCGGGAAGAGCTGATCAGCAAAGCCATAACCCTGTGCGGCGGCGTGAATGTGTTTGGCGAGCTGCCACGGCTGGTGCCCCGGATCAGCCGGGAGGCGGTGCTCGAAGCCAACCCCGAAGCCATTATCACGGCCGGGTCGTCGGACGACAGGCAATGGCTGGAGGCCTGGCGCGAGTTCCCGGGCCTCGCCGCGATAGCCGCGGGCAACCTCTTCCTTGAACCGCCCGATCTGCTGGCACGTCCGACGCTTCGTATGGCAGACGGTGCCAGGCACCTGTGCCAGACCCTGGAGCAGGCTCGTGCCAATCTCTAGCCCTTACAAACCGCTTCTTATTCTGCTGCTGGCGGGGTTTCTGGCCGCTCTGCTCTCCGTCAGTATCGGCAGTACGGCCATCGGCTTCGCAGATACTCTGCAGGTGATAAGCGGCAGTGGCACTGAGCTTCAGCAAACGCTGATTCTGGAATTGCGCCTGCCCCGCACCTTGAGTGCCTTCGCAACCGGCGGTTTGCTGGCCGTGGCCGGGGCGCTTATGCAGGTGTTGTTGCGAAATCCCCTGGCCGACCCTTATGTGCTCGGACTGTCTGGCGGTGCCGCCGTCGGCGCCTTATTGGCCATGCTGGCCGGTGCTGCCGGATTCCTGGTGTCCGGCTCTGCATTTGCCGGTGCCATGCTGGCGACCCTGCTGGTGTTTGGTCTGGCCCACGGCAGTGGCAGCTGGACCCCCTCGCGGCTGTTGCTCACCGGTGTGGTGGTTGCCGCCGGCTGGGGCGCCATCATCACCCTGATCCTCTCGATGACGCCGGCCAGCAGATTACCGGGCATGCTGTACTGGCTGATGGGTGACCTTTCCCACGCCGCCACGCCCTGGCCGGGACTGATCATTCTTGTGCTCGTATGCCTGATGGTGTTTCCGCTGGGGCGGGCCCTGAACGTGCTCGCCCGCGGGTCCCTGCAGGCGGCGGCCCTCGGTGTCTCGGTACGGCCTCTTGAATGGTCGATTTACCTGATGGCCAGCCTTTTGACCGCCACGGCCGTCACCATGGCCGGTTCCGTAGGCTTTGTAGGTCTGGTGGTGCCCCACATGTTGCGGCTGGTGCTGGGCAACGACCAGCGGCTGATTCTGCCAGCCTGCGCACTGGCCGGCGGCACGCTTCTGGTGCTGGCGGACACGCTGGCGCGGGTGGTCATCGCCCCGGAACAGTTGCCGGTTGGCGTGATCACCGCGCTGATCGGCGTGCCAACCTTCCTGTACCTGCTGTATCGGAGCCGATGATGACTCGCCTTGCGACCGAAGCGCTGATCATCGATATCCCGGGGCGAGCCTCCGGCGCCCCCCTGAATCTGGCCATCGAGCCGGGGCAGGTCTGGGGCGTGCTTGGCCCCAACGGTGTGGGTAAAACCACCTTGCTGCATACCCTGGCAGGATTGCGGGAGCCGAGAAGCGGGCAACTGTTACTCGACGACACCGCGCTGCAAGACATCCGCCGTAAAACCGTCTCGCAACGGATGGGCCTGGTGTTCCAGGACCGGCAGGATGGTTTCCCGGCCACGGTCCTTGAAACCGCCCTGATCGGTCGCCATCCCTGGTTATCCCCCTGGCAGATGGAAAGTGGCGAAGATCTCGCGATTGCCGAAAAAGCGCTGGAAGCGCTGGACGTCATCCACCTGAAGGATCGCCTGGTGAACACCCTCTCTGGCGGCGAACGCCAGCGGGTAGCCATTGCCACACTGATGACCCAAAGCCCGGAAATCTGGCTCCTCGACGAGCCCACCAACCACCTGGATTTACAGCATCAGACCGCTGTTATGAGACTGCTGCGCCAGCAGGCGGCAGCGGACCGGGCCATCTTCATGTGTCTCCACGACCTGAACCTGGCCGCCCGATGGTGCGACCAGATTCTCCTTCTGTATCCCGACGGCCAGGCCTGCTGGGGCCCGGCCCGCGACATGCTGGTGACCTCGGCACTCGAAAGCCTGTTTGGTCAGCGTTTGCTATCGGCCGAACTGGATGGCTTTCCGGTGTTTGTGCCGGGCTAGATTGCGAGGCTTTATCCACGCCTCAGTTACTGGTTATATAGTCACTACATTCCCAACAAGGCCAACACCATGACCATTGAGCGTATTTCCACCAACAGCCGAATGAGCAA
>JAWWAT010000577.1:0-2472 GCA_033721635.1 Marinobacter sp.
AACTGATTCAGCAGATAGCCATTGGCACCGTGAATCTCAATGCCGTCAAAACCGGCGGCCTTCGCATTGGCGGCGGATTCTGCGAAACCGTCAACAGCCGCCTGAATGTCGGCCTTGGTCATGGCAGCAGGGGTTTGCCATTCAGTTTGGTCACCGTAAAACCCAAGCGGAGCGCCTTTGGGTGTGACTTCACTGGGGCCCTGGGGCTGTTCAGTGAAACGGTTGGCCTGGAACTGCGCGCCGGCGTGCATAAGCTGAACAAAAATTTTGCTGCCTGCGGCATGAACACGGTCAACAATGGTCTTCCAGCCGTCTATCTGATCCTGGTTGATGATGCCAGGCTGATTGGCATAGCCCTGACTTGCCTTGTCATCGGTGTAGGTCCCCTCGGTAATCACCAGACCAAAGCCACCTTTTGCGTAGCCCTCGTAATGATCGGCCATAAGGCTGTTGGGCGAGCCGTTGGGCTCCGCGCTCGTGCGGGTCATCGGGGCCAACGCAAACCGGTTGGGTACCTCGATAGATTTGAATTTGATGGATTGCATCACGTCGCTCATAGATACCCTCACATGTCAGTGAATTGTTGGGCGTCTACTATCGGGCCGAGCTGCGGACTCTTAAAGCGAAGAATATCGACACAGCCTGTCAGTATTTTTGAACGATTGCTCTCAGGCACCGGTTTTGTTGTCGGAGTGACCAAGCGAGCGTTCCGGTGCAATCTGATCCCGGACCAGTTGCTTGAGCCTGGTGATTTCTGGAAAGCCGCCATCTTCTTTGCGGGACCAGATGCGACTGTCGTTGACCCATACCTCGAAAATGCCGCCAGTGCCTGGGTGCAGGCTCAGTTCACTGATGTCGCCCTCAAAAGTCGTAAGCAGTTCCTGTGCCATCCAGGCTGAGCGCAGAAGCCACCGGCAACCGGTGCAGTAGTGGATATCGATTTTGTTGGTCATGATGAGGTCGGTGGCTCCTTTGTGTAACCGCTGTCCAGTTGCAGCGTGAGACGTTGGAAGAGCTGATCTTGAAATTCCCGGGAAACAGGGTACAGGTGACCGATCCCGGGTATCAGGGTCAGTTCGGCATTGGGCAGATTGTTGGCGAGGTGGCGAGCGTAGTCCAGTGGCACAAATGGATCCTCCTCGCCATGATAGATGAATACTGGGGTCCGGATGTCACGAAGACGGAATCCCCAGTCTCCAAGCTCTGTCAGCAAATCGGTGGTAATGGCTCGTCCGCCACTATTAAGACACATGAGCTGATCACGACGGAATTCCCCCTCATTTAATAGTTCCTGCAAGATTTGGCGGTCATGCCTGCTGGCCATCTCCTCGGCACTCTTTAGATACAGCCCCGGGTGACGTCGGGATAGCCAGGCAATGAAATTAACGGTCAGTCGGGTCAATCGAGGGCTGACCCTTGCCAACTGCGGGCCCGGCCATCGTGTGGCCTGAAGCAGTCCGCCGGAGCCCGGATATTCAGAAAAGTGTGTGAGTCCGGAAAGGCAGACCCCGAGATCAACCCGATCCGCCAGTTTGTAACAGCAAGCCAGTGTTCGGGATCCCCCGCTGGACCAGCCGATATGACAAAAGTGTTCAAGCTCCAGTGAATCGGCAAGCTGCTTGATATCGCCGGGGTAATCAAGAAGTTTGCGCCGGGGCTGGAAATCGGAATTGCCGATACCGGGGCGATCCGGAGTCAGGATCCGAAACCCGTGCTCCTTGCCTTTTTCATCAAAGAAGCGGCCTTCAAGACGGCTGCCGGGCATACCGTGGCCAAATAGGATCGGGTAGCCCCGAGGGTCGCCAAACTCTGTGAACGCCAGGGTCCTGCCATCTTCAAGCGTCAGAACTCGATCCCAATGGCCAGCGCTGCTAATCCGTGTCATAAGTGGGGTAGATGGAGCGAGAGAGAGTGGGCTCGCAGCCGACAACGCCACGGGCCTGTTTGTGGGCGTGCAGATACCAGCGTCGGCCGGCTGCTGCGAAGGTATTCTCGCTTACAGCAAAGTCCGCATTTTCCATGCTTGCCGGAATGGGCGAGCCATCGGCATGCCGATAAACGCAGCTGACGCCAATCGTCATTGCTGTGCCTACTGGCAGTTCGACAAAACCATCCTCTCGGACAGCCGGCCCTTCGCCGTTGATGCTGATGACTTTCAGGCAGGGGCCGTAATGCACCTTCTCCAGGTCATCAAGGTATTCGTTAAGGCAATGAGTGGCGCTGAGGTAAACAGCGTCCTCGGCAACGCCCTCTTCGGCGGAGGGCAGTGACTGACAACCGAAGAGTAACAGCGAAATGAAAACCACGATGAGGGTCTGTTTCATGGTATCTCCCAAGCTGATGCGCATGCGCTGATTCAGAGCGTGCCTGGCTCTGGGGCCGAGCTGGCGACCGGTGTATTGTAACGACTGTCCCCGTCAGGAGTCGTCCGAAGCTGATCGATCAGACGGGCATCCCGGTTGTAGATATCGT
>JAWWAT010000578.1:0-2460 GCA_033721635.1 Marinobacter sp.
CAATTCTCCTGCTAATGAAACCCTTGCCTTTTCATGGCTGGGCGGCAAGCGGGCCGGAGAAAGCGAATCCTGGCTTAAGGGATTGAAACGCTGGGTTCACGCGACCCGCAAGCTCGCCGGCATTAAGCGTGAGGAAAAACTGAGAAAAGAACTTTGCAAAAATGTGGATGCAGCCATCTGTGTTTCTTCCGCTTTGGGCCGCTATGCCCGTGAAGCCCTGGGTCTCACCAATGTGAAAGTTCTGCCCAATGGCGGCCCGGTGATTTCCGAAGAGGAGATAGCACGCCGTAAGTCACTTCGACAGAACAATGCCTTCACCGTATTTTACAGCGGGAGCGCGATCTACCCGTGGCAGGGTCTGGACTTTATATCGAATGCGGTCCTTCGCGCGCAGAGCCAGGCTCCGGACATAAAGTTCGTTCTCGCAGTCAATCAACGAACTGAATTCCTGCCGGAGGGGCCAAATGTTGAAATAAGAGAGGGTCTGAACCGGGAAGGCATTCTCGATTCCATCTGTTGTGCAGATGCCTGTGTTGCCCTGCACCCGGATTACCAGTGGTCACCCTACGGTTTCCACAATTCCCCTATGAAGATGTTTGAGTACATGGCGTGTATGACACCGGTAGTGACCTCCAATAGGGCCCAAATGGCGGAGATCATCAAACACGGTGACAACGGGCTTTTATGTGACGACACCGCAGATGACATTCTGAATCAGCTTATTCGCCTGAGAGACGATCCGGAACTCGCCGCCAGGCTGGGACGTGCTGGCTGGGAGTTGATACAAAAGGAAAGGAGCTGGAAGCATAATGCGGATGAGACGCTTGGGCTGTTTCAGCAGTTAGTTGGCGCAGACAGATTGGCAACCAGTATAGCTTGAAGGGAGGTCGGGCAATTGAAGCGTTTGCTGTACAAGGCGGTGCCGCTTACAAGCGGTAAAGGAATGGTAATAGTGGCAGGAATGCCGAAATCGGGAACCACTGCGATTGCGAAACTGCTGGCAGAAGCCGCACAGGAAACCGTTTGCAGTGATCCATTCTATCAATTGGACGTGAAAGGCGTTGACTATCGGAATCAACTGTTCAGAGGTGACCTTTCGTTGGAGAGCCTCTGGAAAGAATTCAGGGATGTGTTCAGCGGCGATATCATCAAAGATCCTAACTTTCCTCTTTTTCTGAAAGATCTGGGGCGACTGTTTCCGGATGCAAAGATGGTATTTATCGTGCGGGACCCTCGGGAAAATATTCGCAGCATCCTCAGCCGATTGAAGATCGCGGGCGACCCCGCAGTGTCACAACAAGCTGTCGCTAACCTCTCCGGAGCGTGGGGGAATGTGCTCAATGGCCGGTCTCCGGATATGCCTGGGGACGACTTTCTCGAGAAGATGGCCTGGCGTTGGCGTGTCTCTGCTGAGCATTATCTGGAGAACGAGGGCAACGTAAGATTGATTCGGTACGAGGACTTCAGAACCAACAAGAAAGCGGAAATTGAGGCCCTGGCGCAGGACCTCGGCTATACCAGACTGGCAGATATATCAGCGTTGGTGGATGTACAGTTTCAGCCAAAAGGGGCTCGCTCAGGCACGCTTGAGGAGTTTTTCGGCCCTCATAATCTGGAGCGAATTGAGCATATTGTGTCGCCGCTGATGTCCAGGTTCGGATATGAATGAACATGATCGTCCCAAGCGAATTCTCGTCACTAATATTGTTTCGCTGAATACGGGGGATGCTGCCATTCTGTGGGGCATGCTCGAAATCTTCAGGCAGCGATATGGCTCGAATACGCGAGTAGTTGTTTTCGACAAGTCCGCAGAAGCCGCAGGGAGGTATTATCCTTGGGCAAGCTTCCGCCAGGCTTTGTTCGGTAATCGTCCAAGGACCCGGCTGGGCAGAAAAATGCAAGCCAACGGCTATGGTCACTGGGTGGAACGGCTTCGTTTCATAACTCTGGCGTTGGTGGCTCGGTTATACCGCTGGAGAATGGGATTTCTCGGACGATTAATTGCGAGCCGTGCCGATTGCCTGTCTGTTGCGGAATACGTAAACGCAGACCTGGTAGTAAGTACCGGCGGTACCTACCTGACCGAGAACTACGGTTTGTGGACAAATATCCGGGACTACCAGCTAACGTTAGCGGCCGGCTCTCCGCTGGTGTTTTTTACTCAGACACTAGGGCCCTTTACCCAGCCGAAGTATCGGCAAGCGTTCACGGATATTTTCCACAAGGCATCTGCCATCTGCCTGCGCGATGAACGCTCACGCCAGCATGTACTGGAGCTCGGCATTCAGGCGGACAAGATCGCGCTGGCAAAAGACGCTGCGTTTGTGATCAATGCTGAACGGTCTGTTCCGCCGACAGGTGCTTTACGGATTGCGGTGTCAGTCAGAACGATGCACTTCTTCAATGATGGCGACCGTTCCCTGGGTGAGCAATATAAAGCGTCTGTGGCGGCAATGGTTA
>JAWWAT010000579.1:0-2460 GCA_033721635.1 Marinobacter sp.
CCATCTGGTATGACAGCCCGGGTTTCAATCATTACCGGGGCGATAGCTGGATGCCGGAGCCCTGCCGCTCCTGCGATGAAAAAGACAAGGACTTCGGCGGCTGCCGCTGCCAGGCCTACCTGCTGACCGGTAACGCCGACAACGCCGACCCGGTATGCAGCAAGTCGCCCCACCACGACCGCATCCTCGCCGCCCGCAAGGCGGCGGACCACGCCACCGCCGGGCTGGAGGAGCTGACCTATCGCAACGCCGACAACTCCCGGTTGTTCTTCCGGGGCTGATACGCCAGACGAAACGGTCTTGTCGCCGCTTTCTGCAGAGCAGGCCTCTGCCGCTTTTATCCAGCGGGGAACGCTGACTGCCTGCCGGGCGGGTATTTTCTGGCTGGAGTTCGACCCGGCCACCGGCAACAACCTGCTCAGAACGGTAAACGGAGAGGCCTCTCACCCGGTAACGGGGCCGGAATTCGGTATTCGCAGCGACGTTAATGGTTACGGTGGCGGGGCGTTATGTGCCGGGCCGGACGTCCTGTTTGCGGTGCCGGCGTCAGGGCAGCAGATCCACCGAATTGACCCGCGCACAGGGGCCTCCGACGCCTTGACCCGGGACCGGGATGCCAGCTTCGGCGGACTGGTGTGGGATGACGGCCATCACCGTGTTCTGGCGGTAAGAGAAAGTACGGGGCGCCAGCAACTGGTGGCAGTACAGGGCGACAACAAAGTTCTGCGTCTGCATGAGAGCGAGGATTTTTACAGCGCACCGGCGCTGTCCGCCAGTGGTACGCGCATTGCCTGGGTATGCTGGTCGCTGCCGGATATGCCGTGGGTGAGTTCTGTTTTGTGGGCTGCGGATGTGGATGTCGATGGCACACTGGTTGGGGCTCGTTGCCTGCCGACACCCACAGGCGGCAGCGTCCAGCAGCCTGTGTTCGATGGCGAGGAGCTGCACGTGCTGTCGGATCATGAAGGCTGGTGGCAGCCCTGGCAGGTGTCGCTTACAACAGGCCAGCCCAGGTGGACCTGTCTCGACGCGACAGCTGCGGACCACGCCAGCGCACCCTGGCAGTTGGGTGAACGTCACCACCGGCCGCTGGGGCAGGGAGGCTGGGGCCGGGTGCGCTATGTTTGCGGAAGCGGGGAGCTATGGCTGACGCTGTCTGCTGAGTCTCCACCCGTGAGGGTTGCCTCGGGCTACACCGACTTTCGCCACCTGACGGTCTTCAACGGCGAACTTTATTGCATTGCCCGGTCAGTTTCACGGCTAGATTCAGTATTGGCAGTGAATCCTGAGACCGGCCATGTCCACACACTTGCCGGGGGCGAAAGTCCGTTCCCTGATACGCCAATTGTCACGCCTGAAAACTTTCGGGTTCCCCCCTCGACGAATGTGCGCGAAGAGGTCAGTGGATTCCTGTATCCGCCGATCGAGGGCGGGGCGGAGAACACGCCTCCACCATTGATCCTGATTGCCCATGGCGGCCCCACATCGACTGCATGGCCGGTATTCAACCCTCAGGTCCAGTTCTGGTGCCATCATGGATTCGCGGTGGCGGAGGTCAATTACCGCGGCAGCGCGGGGTTCGGCCGTGATTTTCGTCTGGCATTGGCCGGCAACTGGGGCCAGGCAGACGTGGAGGATATGGAACGGGCGGCAGATTATCTGGTGGCCAGTGGCAGGGGGGATGCCTCCCGGCTGTTCATCCAGGGCCGTAGCTCAGGGGGATATACCGCCTTGATGGCCATGACTCGCAGTCAGCGCTTCCGGGCCGGTGCCAGCCTGTTCGGGGTCAGTGACCCCGCTCATCTGCGAGAGGTGACACACCGCTTCGAGTCGGGCTACCTGGACTGGTTACTGGGACCACCGGACGATTTTCCCGGGCGCTGGCAGGAGCGCACACCGGTGCTTCAGGCCCATCGCATCCGCCGGCCGATGATTTTTTTTCAGGGCGGGCAGGATCGGGTGGTGGTGCCGGAGCAGACACGAGCAATGGTAAAAGTGCTGGAGCAGAACGGGCAGGCGGTTGAACTCTCGTGGTTTGACGACGAAGGGCACGGCTTCCGGCAGCGCCGCAACCAGATTGCGTTGCTGGAGAACCTGCTGGCGTTCTATCGGCGGTGTGGCCAAAAGTGCGATGATGGCGGATAGCAGTTCAGGTAAACTTGGACTTGATATAACAACAACAGCATCGCTGAAGAGAACGCCCATGAGCTACGACATTTCCGCTCTGCGCAAGTTTGTTTCCCCCGAAATCGTCTTTGGCGCCGGCTCCCGCAAGGCAGTGGCCAACTTTGCCAGCAACTTCGGCGCCCGCCATGTGTTCCTGGTGTCGGACCCGGGTGTGGAGAAAGCCGGCTGGGTTGCGGAAATCGTGGATATTCTGGTGGCAGCGGGCATCCGCGTCACCGTGTTTACCGGGGTCTCGCCCAATCCCAAAGTGGATGAAGTGATGGCGGGCGCCGA
>JAWWAT010000580.1:0-2456 GCA_033721635.1 Marinobacter sp.
GACTGGGACACCATCCTGAATACCAACCTGAGGGCCCCATTTTTCCTGCTTCAGGCGTGCCTGAACGAACTTCGCCGAAACCGCGGCAGCGTGGTAAATCTGATCGATATTTACAGCGAAAGACCCATCGACGACCACCCTCTGTACTGCGCCAGCAAGGCCGGCCTGGCCGCACTGACACGCTCCTGGGCCAAGGACCTGGCACCGGAGGTGCGGGTCAACGGCGTATCGCCGGGCGCAATCCTCTGGCCGGAAGGTGAAGCCGAGATGGACCAATCCGCGCAGCAGGCAATTCTGGACAAAACCCCAATGGCCCGAACCGGCAATCCCGATGATATTGCTGAAACCATTGCGTTCCTGATCTGCGATGCGCCGTTCATCACCGGTCAGATTATTGCCGTTGATGGCGGCCGTAGCCTGAACATGTAGGCCTGCCGGCCGTCCTGCACATCCACTCTCTTTGGCGGGGCGCCGCTTTCCGGATACAATATCGGCAGTTTTCAATCCTGCACGCGCCGGCCCAAATCCCGCGCGCCACTGATCCGGAGAATTCCCATGCGTGATGTCGTTATTGTTGCCGCCCGCCGTACAGCCATTGGAACCTTTGGCGGAGGTCTTTCCAGCCTGAGCGCAGACCAGCTGGGAACCGCCGTCATCAAGTCAATACTGGAAGAAACCGGTGTCGCCGGTGACCAGATCAACGAAGTGGTACTGGGCCAGGTCCTCACCGCCGGTGTTGGCCAGAACCCGGCTCGCCAGTCGGCCATCAACGCCGGCATTCCGGCCTCGGTACCGGCCATGACCATCAACAAGGTTTGCGGCTCCGGCCTGAAAGCCGTTCACATGGCGGTGCAAGCCATCCGCTGCGGCGATGCCGAGATGATGATTGCCGGCGGCCAGGAAAGCATGAGCCAGGCGCCCCATGTACTACCCAACAGCCGTAACGGCCAGCGCATGGGCAACTGGTCGATGGTGGATACCATGATCAAGGATGGCCTGTGGGACGCTTTCAACGATTATCACATGGGCATCACTGCCGAGAACATCGTCGAGAAATACGGCATCAGCCGTGAAGAGCAGGACGAGTTTGCCGCAGCCTCTCAGCAAAAGGCGGCCGCCGCCCGCAATGCCGGTTATTTCGATGGCCAGATTGTCCCGGTCTCCATTCCCCAGCGTAAAGGCGACCCGGTTGTCGTTGACCGCGACGAAGGCCCCCGTGACGGCGTGACAGCCGAGGGACTGGGCAACCTGCGTGCCGCCTTCAAGAAGGACGGCACCGTCACCGCCGGCAATGCCTCTTCTCTGAACGATGGCGCCGCTGCCGTGATGGTGTGCAGTGCCGAAAAGGCCAAGGAACTGGGACTGACGCCGATCGCCACCATCAAGGCCTACGCCAATGCCGGCGTTGACCCGACCATCATGGGTACCGGCCCGATTCCGGCCAGCCAGCGCTGCCTGAAACTGGCCGGCTGGAGCACGGATGATCTGGATCTGGTGGAAGCCAACGAAGCCTTCGCCGCTCAGGCCATTTCCGTGAATCGTGACATGGGCTGGGATACCAGCAAGGTGAACGTGAACGGCGGTGCCATTGCCCTGGGCCACCCCATCGGCGCATCCGGCTGCCGTATTCTGGTCTCCCTGCTGCATGAAATGGTTCGCCGTGACGTTCACAAGGGTCTGGCCACACTGTGCATCGGTGGTGGCATGGGCGTTGCCCTGGCCGTCGAGCGCTGAGTTTCATGCTCCATGTTGTGCTGTACGAGCCGGAGATCCCGCCGAACACAGGCAATATCATCCGGCTGTGCGCCAACACCGGCTGCCAGCTGCATCTGATCGAACCGCTGGGTTTCAACCTGGAGGACAAGCAGATGCGGCGGGCCGGGCTGGATTACAGCGAGTACGCCACCGTCAAGATTCACAGGAACTACCAGGACTTCCTCGCCAGCGA
This sequence comes from Marinobacter sp., assembly GCA_033721635.1. Lineage (GTDB taxonomy): Bacteria > Pseudomonadota > Gammaproteobacteria > Pseudomonadales > Oleiphilaceae > Marinobacter. The sequence continues at coordinate 1,949 of JAWWAT010000580.1, forward strand.
ACAGCCCGCGCGCCTGTTCGGACTGACCACCAAGGGAAGTACCCACTACCATCAAGTAAGCTACAAGGATGGCGACTACCTGATGTTCGGCCCGGAAACTCGCGGTCTTCCCGCCAATGTTCGCGAGGAGCTGCCGCCCGAACATCGCCTGCGGGTTCCAATGCAACCGGATAGCCGCAGCCTGAATCTCTCCAACACTGCGGCCCTAGTGGTTTACGAGGCCTGGCGGCAGCTGGGATTCCAGGGCGCAGTATAAGCGCCGGATGGCCCCCTGCGCCGTGGCACCACCATCGGGTAGCCTTCCTCCAGTTCGACCACTCTCGCGGTGAAGCCGTACACGGCTTCCAGCAGTTCAGGCGTAAGCACCTCATGCGCCGAGCCTTCGTGGACAAGACGGCCGGCCTTCATCACCAACAGGCGATCCGCAAACTGGGCCGCCAGGTTCAGATCGTGCACAACCGCCAGAACCGCCATGCCCTCGGCCTTGGCCAGACGACGGACCAGGTCC
>JAWWAT010000581.1:0-2453 GCA_033721635.1 Marinobacter sp.
GGATCGCCTGTTCGGGCAGGATCGAGACGTGTTTGCATGACCTCCAGTGACGCCTGTTTGTAGGCGAGGTACTCATCCAGCAAAGCCAGCGCCTGAGTGGAGGCGGGCTCCGGTAGATGGTTCCGGGCCATGGCCTCAATCTGCTGGATGGCTGTTTCCGGGGACACTTCGCCAACCGTGCTGAGAAAGTAGTCGAAGAAGTCCCGTACCTCGAGATTGATAACCAACTCGCCGTTGCCGTCGGCTGTCAGGGCTCCGTCTATTTCCGTGCCTGAAAGTGAGGCTGCGAACGGATGCGGCCCGAGTGACTCCGGGGTCGTGAACTGTTTCGGCGCGGGCATCGGTTTGTCTGTTGCCAGTTTTGCGCCGGATTCGGGCGGACGCGTCGGAGCCTCCCCTGAAGTAGCAGACTGCATGGATACAGAAGCCGCTGTGTCGGCTTCTGTCTGGGCTGTTCCGGCAAGGCCGTACCAGAGACCACTGCCGGCCAGGAGGGCCGACAGTGCACCTGGAAACAGCCATCGACGAGCTTCGATGGATGTCCGTCTCATGGTTACCTCACAGACCGCGGTTTTTGAGCCGGTTGGCCTGTGTGCGGTAAAGGGTGACCGGATTGGTCCAGAGGGATCGGGCGCCTAACAGGTGGTTGATAGCGTCCACATGGTTCATGTCGTAGTGGGTGCCGATCACCCGGCCCATCATGGTGGAGCAGACGCCCACAAGACCGTCGTTGGGCTCGCTACCGAAAGCGAGTGCGGTAACACCGAGGAAGGGGTCGGTGATGTCGAAAACATTGGTCCACACACCTCGGCCGGTCCAGGAAAAGAACTTGATGCGGTTACCGTTGATCCAGACATCCTCGCTGGTGCCGGAGCAGCTATTCCGGTTCACGCCCTTCCAGCCAAGGGCATCGTTGAGGCTGGTTGTGCCGGGTGTGGTGAGGGTCTCCAGGGCAGCCAGTCCGTTTTGCGGATTGTCCGCTCCGGATAGTGCATTAACCAGATCGCCCAGGGCGTTGGCGATGGCGTTGGCACCCCCTTCAACATAGCTTCCCGGCGGAAGGATACCCCGGACCACATCGGCTACTTTAGAGCCTTTGTTGACGCCATCAATGGAGGTAATTGAGGCAATCCGGTGTGGAATCAGGGCCGCAGTTACCCGGGAGGTAGGCGCGCCCTGGCTATGGGCCATCAGGTTGACTTTGGAATGGCCGAGGCTGTTGACATAGTTGGCCAGTTGCTGGCCCCGCTGCTCACTGCTGTTCACAAAGGAAACGCTGGCGGAATACACCCGTGCCCCGCTGCGTTCAAGATTCCAGGGAATCGTGTGGAAGTAGTTGACCAGACCGCCAATAGTATTGAACCCGGTTACCCCATGGACCAGAACAATCGGATGGCGGGTTTGGGTATAACTGGCGTGGCTTAAAAACGAGGCGGACAGCAAGGCCAGCCCCAGCAGAACTGCTGTGGTTAATCGAATACGCATGTGTGACTCCTGTTGTTTTTGTTGACGGCTGCTTCAGGCAGCCGACGGTCGTCAATGCGTTGTCGATTATTAGTGTGTAATGAACGATCAGGAATCGCCCAAATGGGTGAGGCCAGGGAGGCTGCGTATTCAGGAAAACCGGTGGGGTTCCAGTTCCATATGCTGGATGCGCTGGCCCAGCATAATGATGCGGCCGGTGTAGCGTTCTTCGCCGGTAGAGGTGAAATCGAACAGGAAGCGGCGCCATACGCGGATCCGGCCCTGATCGTCGCGCTTGAACCAGAGACCACGGAGGAATACCGCGTCATCCAGCAGCATCACGTCCATGCTTTTGCAGTAGCGGCGCGCGGCCTGAAGCACGAAATCCTTGATGGCTTTGGCGCGCCACCAGTACCAGACAGCGAATCCGGCCACGAACAGCCAGAACAGGGTTCCAAGAGTCACGGTTGCAGCGATCTTCCAAGCTTGGTCAGAGGGTTGATCGCCAGACTACCCTATTGCGTCGGCTCGGGGAATCGTTGCCGCTTCTCTGGTGCCGGTGCCGGCAACAGTCGGTCACACAGCATTTGCAGGAAATGACTGGTCAGCAATTGGGCCTGATCCACATTATTGCCAAGATGTTCCGACTCCTCCCGGGCGTTTTCGCTGCTCTGGACTGAACGGTTACCGAGCTCCAGAAGCCGCGCGGCCTGACGTTCCACCTGCACACTCAGTGCGGCCTGTTGCTCGGTGGCGCCGGCCACCTCATGAGTACAGGAGGCAATGACATCCACATCCCTGAGTGTCGCCTCCAGTGTTTCGCTGGCTTCATTGGCGATGTCTGCTGTGTGCTGGCAGCTGTGGGTTCCATTGTTGATCACCTCAACCACTTCCCGGGTTTCGGTTTGCAGGGCTCCGATCATCTCGTCAATCTTTCGGGTGGATTCGTGAGTCCTCCGGGCCAGACCCCGAACCTCATCGGCAACCAC
>JAWWAT010000582.1:0-2449 GCA_033721635.1 Marinobacter sp.
GTTGTAGATCTCGCTCTGGTCCAGGTTGAGGGTTTCGATGCAGTGCTGGTAGGCCCAGGTGTGCATGGCTTCCTCGTAGACTTGCCGGGCCTGGTAGATCTGTAGCTCCGGGGCGCTCATCTTCTCCATCACCGCCAGGCCGATGTTGCGCATGGCCAGGATGTCGGAGGTGGTGAGGTACGCCAGTACATTTTCGTAAACGTGTTTTTCCGGTGCGGTCAGCCGGTGGTGATAGTCGTGAACATCCTGGGCCATGTTCACATCCAGCGGGGTCCAGTGGTTCTTGTTGGCGTTCATGAAGTATTCCCAGGCCCAGGGGTACTTGAATGGCGCCAGCTGGTTAATGTCGGTTTCCCCGTTGATGACTCGTTTGTCGTCCACGTTCACCGGTGCCGGGGCGCCGGGATGCGCCGCCTTGGATTCAGTTTTTGGTTCATCTTCCCAATCGAGCATGTCTTTTACCTCTGTAGTCTTAGTCGCCTGGCCTGCTTTGCTTGGTGCTGGAACCGGTCTGGTCTGGCCTCCCAAAAACCGCCCGTGAACCCATCCCTGGGGGGCTTGGCTGCAGCCATCCATGGCTGCAGACATTTTTGGGAGGCCAGACCAGCCCGATTCTTCAGGCTTGGCAGATATAACCGTTTTAGGTCGGATAAGTTTGCTACTGACAGGCCTCGCAGTCCGGATCGTCGATGCTGCATACCTGTGGCTGGGGTGCTGCAACCGGCGCGGTTTTCTCAGCGCCGGTGGCTCCCAGTGAGCGCAGGTAATAGGTGGTTTTCAGCCCACGTTCCCAGGCCAGCTGATACAGCGCGTCCAGCTTTTTGCCGCTGGGTTCGGCCATGTAGAGGTTCAGGCTCTGGGCCTGGTCGAGCCATTTTTGGCGCCGGGCGGCGGCCTCCACCAGCCACCTCGCATCAATCTCGAAGGCGGTGGCGTAACGGGCTTTGAGTAGCGCCGGGATACGGTCGATCTGCTGAACGGAACCGTCGAAATACTTGAGGTCATTCACCATCACGTTGTCCCAAAGACCTTCGGCCTTGAGGTCACGAACGAGGGAGGGATTGACCACGGTGAACTCGCCGGAGAGGTTCGATTTCACAAACAGGTTCTGGTAGGCAGGCTCAATGGACTGGGACACGCCGACGATGTTGGAAATCGTGGCGGTAGGCGCAATGGCCATCACGTTGCTGTTCCGCATGCCGTTTTTCGTGATCAGTTCGCGTACTGGCGACCAGTCCAGCCGGGCGCTGGTGTTCACAGAGAGATCTCCTTCCCTGCGGTTTTCCTTCAGCAGGTTGATGGAGTCAATCGGCAGGATGCCCTGCTGCCAGAGAGAGCCCTCATAGCTTTCGTAGGAGCCGCGTTCGCCCGCCAAGGTGGCGGAGGCACGGATGGCGAAGTAGCTGAGCTGCTCCATGGCCACGTCGGCAAACTCAACCGCTTCCGGGCTGGAATACGGCAATCCCAGTTGGTAGAGCGCATCCTGGAAGCCCATCAGGCCAAGACCGACCGGACGATGCTTGAAGTTGGAATTGCGGGCCTGGGGCACGGCGTAGTAGTTGATGTCGATGACGTTATCGAGCATGCGCACGGCGGTGTTTACCGTCTGTTCCAGGCGCTGCACATCCAGCTCACCGTTGGCGATGTGGGCCGCCAGGTTCACGGAGCCAAGGTTGCATACGGCGATCTCGTCGGCGCTGGTGTTCAGGGTGATTTCCGTACACAGGTTGGAGCTGTGTACCACGCCCCGATGCTGCTGGGGGGAGCGGAGGTTGCACGGGTCCTTGAAGGTAATCCAGGGGTGGCCGGTTTCGAACAGCACGGTGAGCATCTTGCGCCAGAGTTGCTTGGCCGGGATCTTCTTGAACAGCTTGATTTTGCCCTGCTCTGCCAGGGCTTCGTAATGCTCGTAGCGTTCACGGAAGGCGTTTCCGTACAGGTCGTGCAGATCCGGCGCATCGCTGGGGGAGAACAGGGTCCAGTCCCGGTCCTCGCGCATGCGCTCGATCAGCAGGTCGGGCACCCAGTTGGCGGTATTCATGTCGTGGGTACGACGGCGTTCGTCGCCGGTGTTCTTGCGCAGTTCCAGGAACTCTTCAATGTCCAGGTGCCAGCTTTCAAGGTAGGCGCACACCGCACCCTTGCGCTTGCCACCCTGGTTCACCGCCACGGCGGTATCGTTCACCACTTTCAGGAAAGGTACCACACCCTGGCTCTGACCATTGGTGCCCTTGATGTGGGAGCCCAGCGCCCGCACCGGTGTCCAGTCATTGCCCAGGCCGCCAGCCCATTTCGACAGCATGGCGTTGTCGCGGATGGCGCCGTAGATGTCTTCGAGATCGTCGCCAACCGTCGTCAGGTAGCAGGACGAGAGCTGGGAATGGCGGGTACCGCTGTTAAACAGGGTGGGTGTGGACGCCATGTAGTCAAACGACGACAACAGGTTGTA
>JAWWAT010000583.1:0-2435 GCA_033721635.1 Marinobacter sp.
ACAGGGATGTGCCGCAAGGAGCGTGTTTTGGAAAGCCCGCCTCCGACAGTTCCTGCACCGAAGTCGGAACCAAAGATGTCAGAAGCCCTGAGAAAACTCCTGCGAGAAGGCCAAAAGCCCCAGCAGCCGGTTATCACGCCCCACGTCGGCGTCCTGACCCTGCACTTCCAGCTCTACGGCTGCGACGACCTCAAAGCCAAGCGTAAAGTCTTCACCGCCCTGAAGGCTGTCTGGGGCAAGGAACCCGATCTGGCCGTCGCCGAGACCGCCGACCAGGAGGCCCTCGACTGCGCCACCTGGACCATCGCGGCCCTGGGCACCTCCTCCCAGCAGATTACCCAACGCCTGGACCAGATCGAAAAAGCCATCGAAGAACGCGTGGATGCTGCCATACTGGATATACACCGGGAAATACTCTGACCGGGACGCAATAGCCTGAGCTGGGGCCATGTAGCGTAACCTGTCGCCAGGCCGTATACTACGCCTCCTCAGGGATGCCAGTGCGCCTGCCAGCGGCAGGCGACCAGAAACCAATGCCGGACATGAATGCCGGCCGTATCCGCAGGGCATCCGGAACCGGCCCTTCGGATGACCACTGAATGTGAGTGGCGCCTATGACCGGAAAGAAGAAATCCGCACAAGCCTCGGTAGAGGCCATGTATCGCGTGTTCACGGTGCCTGAGGCACCGGAATCCACGCTGAGCCGGATTGACCAGAACATCTCCCGCAATCTTGCAGGCTTCCTGCAGGAGCACATTGTTGCGGTTGAACGGGACCTCTCGGATGTGGAGAAAGACTTCTCCGACTACAGCATTCCCGAGAAGCCCGTCTTCGTATCAGAACAGGCCCAGTTCCTGCTCGACAAGCTGGTGGCCAACTCCGTTCACACCGCCTCGCCGGCCTTTATCGGGCACATGACCTCAGCGCTGCCGTATTTCATGCTGCCGCTGTCGAAAATCATGATTGCCCTGAACCAGAACCTGGTGAAAACCGAAACCTCCAAGGCGTTCACGCCCATGGAGCGCCAGGTCCTGGGCATGATTCACCGCCTGGTGTACCAGGAAGACGGCGCCTTCTACCGCAAGTGGATGCACGACCCCCGTTACGCACTGGGTGCCATGTGCTCCGGCGGCACAGTCGCCAACCTCACTGCCCTTTGGGTTGCCCGCAACCGGGCGTTCCCGGCAGAAGGCAGCTTCCGGGGTCTGCACCAGGAAGGTCTGTTCCGGGCCCTGAAATACTACGGCTACGAAGGCGCCGCCATCGTCGTCTCCCGCCGCGGCCACTATTCCCTGCGCAAGGCCGCCGACGTACTCGGTCTGGGCCGCGAGTCCCTGATCCCCGTGGATACCGACGACGAAAACCGCATCAATACCGATGCTCTGCGGGACAAGTGCCTGGAATTACAACGCCAGAAAATCAAAGTCATGGCCATCTGTGGTGTGGCCGGCACCACCGAAACCGGCAACGTCGACCCCCTGGACGCCATGGCCGACATCGCCCGGGAATTCGGCGCCCACTTCCATGTTGACGCCGCCTGGGGCGGGCCGACCCTGTTCTCCCGCACCTACAAACACCTGCTGCGCGGCATCGAGAAGGCCGACTCCGTCACCTTCGACGCCCATAAACAGCTGTATGTACCTATGGGCGTAGGACTGGTCGTCTTCCGCGATCCGAGCCTGGCCAGTGCGGTGGAACACCACGCCCAGTACATCATCCGTAAAGGCTCCCGGGACCTCGGCAGCACCACCCTGGAAGGCTCCCGGCCCGGCATGTCCATGCTGATCCACTCCGGCCTGAAAATCCTGGCCCGGGAAGGCTACGAGATCCTGATCGACCAGGGCATCGACAAGGCCAAGACCTTCGCGGAGATGATCGAGGCCGAACCGGATTTCGAGCTGGTTACCAGGCCCGAACTGAACATCCTGACCTACCGCTACTGCCCGGAAAACGTCCAGGAAGCCCTGGCCATTGCCGACCCCCTACAGGCGGAAAAGCTCAACACCTGCCTGAACCGGATTACCAAGTTCATCCAGAAAACCCAACGGGAACGGGGCAAGGCATTCGTGTCACGGACCCGACTGGAGCCGGCTCGTTACTACAACTTCCCGTGCATCGTGTTCCGGGTGGTCCTGGCCAACCCGCTGACCACCAAAGAAATCCTGGCGGACATCCTGGCTGAACAGAGGGAACTGTCGGGAGATGAAGGTATAGAAGACGAGATCAGCATTCTCCATCAGATGGCAGATGCTGTCCTGAAGCAGGCGACGCCAAACGCCAAACAGGCTTGAGTACGGCGGCAAACACTGGAGCCTGAAGAGTCGGCTGGGGGGACGTTTCAAAAACTGTGCGGAGCCAGGGATGGCGGAGCCAAGCGTACAGGGACGTATTCACAGCGTGTTTTTGAAACGTCCCGCCAGCCGGCTCCTCCCCGA
>JAWWAT010000584.1:0-2434 GCA_033721635.1 Marinobacter sp.
ATGAAATTAAGGGTGTACCCACATGGAGTAGGGCAAACACATCTGTGGATACTCCTCGGTGGTAGAGAGGGCGCCCCGGGCACGTTAGAATGCAAGCTTCCGTCCCTATTCTTCCGGCAACGTTCGCCTAAGGAACAGATAACTGGTCTATGACTCAGTCCCAGCAGTTACAGTGCGCCCTGGAGGCCATCGACGAGGCCAATCAGGCAGACCCTAACCGTGAGCAGGTAGGTAATGAACTGTTGCCGAAAGAGGTTGCCTACAGCCAGCATATGACCCGGTGGCTGCATGAGCTTGAACCGCAGCCATCCGAACGCATGCAGATTGCCTGCCGGGCCCAGCATATCGAGCGCTGGACCATACCCCGCGCCGACTTTCCCGAAGGGCGCAAGGCCTACTATGAATGGCGGCAGGCCTGTGGCCGCATGCACGGACGCCGGGCAGCGGAAATCATGGCGAAGTGCGGTTACCCGAAAACAGAGTGTGAACGGGTAGAAACCATCCTGACCAAACGGGAGTTGCGTAAGGATGAAGACACCCAGTTACTGGAGGACGTGGCCTGCATGGTATTCCTGGAGCGCTACTTTGCAGAGTTCTATGATCAGAAATCCGATTATGACCGGGAGAAATGGCTGCGCATTGTCCGCCGGACCTGGGGCAAGATGTCTCCGCGGGGACATGACGCGGCTCTGAAACTGGCTGAAGGCATGCCGGCGCACTTGCTGGAGTTGCTGAATGAGGCGCTGGCCGAAGGTTCCTGACCTCTGGAGCAGCGATTCATCGGTTCTCTTGCTATCCGTGCCACCCCTGTTTATGATAATCATTATCATTAAGGTGTTGACCCGCCGTTCGTTGGCGGCACTGCCGGACAGGATGTTGACATGCCCCCAGCCAACTCGCCACAACCCAGTATTCTGGTTATCGAGGATGACCGTGCCCTCAATGGCCAGATTGCACAACTGCTCGGAAGCCGAGGCTACCTTACCCATCAGTGCTTCGAAGGAGAGAGCGGGCTGCTGTCCGCCGTCAGCCAACGCTTCGATCTGATTCTGCTCGACGTGCTACTGCCCCATCTGAGCGGCTTCGACATTCTCAACCGGCTGCGTAAAACCCACCAGACACCGGTGATGCTGCTGACCGCCTGTGGCGCCGAGGAAGACCGGATCATGGGCTACAGCCGCGGGGCTGACGACTATGTCCCCAAGCCGTTCAGCTTCACGGAACTGCTGCTCCGCATCGAGGCCCTTCTGCGCCGCTGCCGGGGTAGCCACGATACCCGCTCCGACCCGGACACAATCGAACTGGGCAAGCTGCACCTGAGCCGGGTATCCCGTGATGTATTCTATGACGAAACAGAACTCGCGCTGACCCAGATCCAGTTCCGCCTGCTGTGGGTCCTGGTACTGCACCAGGGTGAGGCTCTGAGCAAGCCCTACCTCTATCAGGTTGTACTGGAAAAGGAATTCAGTCGTTACGACCGGAGCCTGGATATGCACCTGAGCCGGGTCAGACGCAAACTGGTAGACGCCGGAATGGCTGCGGATCGCCTGCAGACAGTTCATGGCAAGGGCTACTGCTTCCTGTGAACCATCGCTTGTTATGGAAACTCTGCGGCACCCTGGCTTTGGGAACGCTGGTGCTGTTCTGGGTCATTTCTTTTGTGGGCTCGGAAACCGAGCGCAAGATGAGTTTTATTGACGAAAAATACCAGCAGACCCTGAAGGACTGGGGACGGACGGCCGAGACCCTTTATTCGGGGGGGGATGAGCAGGCTCTGGCAAATTGGCTGGAAGATCTCCAGGCAAGGGAAAGCACCTGGGCGGCCGTTGTCCGCTCCGACATCCGGCCGCTGGCCGGGAGTGAACTGACGGACCGGTTCCGCGAGGGCTTTGGACTGGGGCGGGATGAAGAATGGAAGATTCACCTCTACTTCCCCGAAAACCCTATCATGGAAACCACCTTTGCCGACGGCAACACCCACTTCCTGGTGTTGCTACCCCAGCGCATGCGCCCGGGGACCTATCTGCCCGAGGCCCGGGTTCTGCTCAAAGTTGCCCTGCCACTGGCGGTCCTGGTGGTGCTGTGCCTGGTGATCTATCGCCATTTGATGACCCCGCTGCGCCAGCTTGAACTGGCCACCCGACAATTCACTGAGGGTAACCTCGGGGTGCGTGTCCGGGCCCTGTTGGGCAACCGCAACGACGAGCTGGCCGCCCTGGCGGAAACGTTCGACCGCATGGCAGAACGTACTGGCGATCTCATACTGAGCCAGCGACGGTTGATTGCCGATCTCTCCCACGAACTGAGAACCCCGCTTACCCGCATCGACATGGCCGTGAGCTGTCTTGAAGAAGGCATCGACACCCAGCACTTCCTGCCACGTATCCGCCGCGAATGCGGTCTTATGCGGGGGCTGGTCGAAGACACACTGACC
>JAWWAT010000585.1:0-2433 GCA_033721635.1 Marinobacter sp.
ACAAAAACCGAAAACCCCGAATACTTTCTGGGAAGAACCCGAAGCAACCGCCGTCGAGGAAATTCTGGAGCAGGCAAAGGCCCGCTCAAGCACGCCGGAGAGTATGACCCGCGAGCTGATCCGATTGATGCAGCCCGACACGCGGACCCAGAACACGACGCTCCTGGTCTCGGAAGAGAACTACCTGAATCTTCTGGTCGATATGCTGAACCACAGTGGCATTGCCGCCAGAATTGCCGACGGTCTAAGGCTCGAGGATGCTCGTCGGCGGCAACAGCTGATGCCCTACCTGCAGATCTATAACGGAGAGCGATGGCTCACTTTCAATCCGAAAACCGCCGAGCAAGGGGTACCGGATGATCTCCTGCTGTGGCGTCAGGGCGCCGCTTCATTACTTGATGTGATCGGCGGAGAGAACTCTGAAGTCAGCTTCTCCATGCTTCGGCAAACAGTGCCTGCCCTGCAATTGGCCACCATGGAATCTGCCTCCAACGGCCTTGGCTTCCTCAGCTTTTATGAGCTGCCCATAGAAGAGCAAAGCATGTTCCGAATGCTATTGCTGCTGCCTCTGGGCGCGCTGATGGTGGCTTTCATGCGTATTGTCATCGGCATCCGCACCTCCGGCACTTTCATGCCCGTACTTATCGCCGTGGCGTTCGTTCAGACCACCCTGGTACCTGGACTTATCGCCTTCCTGTCCGTGGTGTCGATTGGCCTGCTCATGCGCGGCTATCTATCAAGCCTCAACCTGCTGCTCGTGTCGCGGATATCGGCGCTGATCATTCTTGTCATTTTCATCACTGCCGGCCTGAGTATCATCGGCTACCAGATGGGGTTCAACACCGGTATGACGGTCACCTTTTTCCCGATGGTAATCATCGCCTGGACCATTGAGCGCATGTCGATCCTCTGGGAGGAAGAAGGCGCGCACGAGGTCATGGTTCAGGGCGCAGGCAGCCTGTTTGTGGCCATTTGCGCCTATTTGCTGATGAGCGCGCCCCTGGCGGGCCATCTCACCTTCAACTTCCCGGAGCTGCACCTTGTTATCCTTGGTCTGATCCTGTTGATGGGTCAGTACACCGGCTACAAGCTCACCGAGCTGAGGCGTTTTACGCCAATGAAGGCGTACGACTGACATGGACTGGATATCGCCGCGATCTCTCAAAAGGCTGGGAATGCTCAATATGAACCGGCGCAATGTGGACTACATTGCCCGGTACAATGAGCGATCCTCCTACCCTCTGGTCGACAACAAACTGAAGACCAAGCTCGTGGTTGCCGAGTACGGCGTAAAAACCCCAAAACTACTTCAGGTTGTCCGCCAGCAGCACGAGATATCGCGCTTCCGGGAAATGGCCGAGGACCTGGCGGGCTTTGCCATCAAACCGGCCAAAGGTTCCGGCGGCAAAGGTATTACTGTGATTACCGGGCGGGATGGCGAGGAGTACATCAAGGCCTCTGGTTCGCGGGTGGACTCTTCATTTCTTGAGCGCCATCTGACCAACATTCTGGCCGGGCTTTATTCGCTGGCGGGCACGCCAGATGTGGCTATTGTCGAGAACCTGGTGGAGTCGGCACCGTCACTGGCCAAATACTCCCACCAGGGTGTTCCCGACATCCGGATTATCGTTTTCCAGGGCTACCCCGTCATGGCGATGCTGAGACTGGCTACAACGGCATCAGACGGCAAGGCCAACCTTCACCAGGGCGCCGTAGGTGTTGGCCTGGACATCGGCTCCGGAAGGAGCCTGAATGCGGTTCAGTTCAATCGCCCCATTACCTTGCACCCGGACACCGGCCTGGCGCTGGAGAACATTCAGATTGAAGCGTGGGACGAGATGCTGGAAATGGCCTCGAGATGCTTCGAGGCAACCGGGCTCGGCTACATGGGAGTCGATCTGGTGGTGGATGCCAACGAGGGCCCGCTGCTGCTGGAGCTGAACGCCCGGCCGGGACTGGCGATCCAGATGGCAAATGGTCGGGGCCTGCTGCCTCGCCTACGGACCGTCGAATCCTTGAAGCGGCCTCACTTCACACCGCAGGAGCGCTCCCGATTTGCCATGGAAACGTTTGCCAGCTTCTGAGGTTCTTTCAGACACAAAAAAACCGGGGCCGAAACCCCGGTTTTTTTTATTCTTCAGCGCGTCCTCACGCGAGCTCACCTCTGGCGATTAGAAGTTGACGCTCGTGACTCAGGCCCTTGAGCAGCCCCCAGGTCATGATCAGGAGAACAACAGTGAACGGCAGACCTGCACTGATGGCTGTGGCCTGGATCGCACCAAGCGCATCTTCACCACCACCAAAGATCAGAGCAGCCGCAATCGCGCCCTCGGCAACTACCCAGAAAACACGCTGAGCGGTCGGCGCATCGGTCTTGCCACCGGCAGTGATGCTGTCGATGACCAGCGAACCGGAATCCGACGATGTTACGAA
>JAWWAT010000586.1:0-2433 GCA_033721635.1 Marinobacter sp.
ATCAACCTGCTCAATCCGGCCATTGCTCATAACCACCACCTGATCGGACAGCTCAAGAGCTTCCTCCTGATCGTGGGTCACGAACACACTGGTGAAGTGCAGCTCATCATGGAGGCTGCGCAGCCAGCGGCGCAGGTCTTTTCGCACCTTGGCATCGAGCGCGCCGAAGGGCTCATCCAGCAAAAGAATCTCTGGCCGCATGGCCATGGCACGAGCCAACGCAATGCGCTGCTTCTGGCCACCGGAGAGTTGTGCCGGATACCGGTCAGCGAGATGTTCCAGCTGAACCATTTCCAGCAAGTCTTTTACCCGCTTGCGGATCTCCGGCTTGCCCGGACGCTCCTTGCGTGGAAGCACATTGAGGCCGAAGGCCACGTTCTCGGCCACTGTCATGTGGCGGAACAGCGCATAGTGCTGGAACACGAACCCCACACGCCGGTCCCGCACGTGCAGATCGGTCACATCCCTGCCGCTGAACCGGATTCTGCCCTCTTCCGGCGTTTCCAGGCCGGCGATTATCCGCAGCAGCGTGGTCTTGCCCGAACCTGAAGGGCCCAGCAGTGCCGTAAGCTGCCCATCCGGAATGGTCAGATTAATGTCATGCAGGGCCTGGAACTTGTCGAAAAACTTGTTGATACCCTGTATCTCGATGCTCATTGGAAACCCTTAGTTACGACTCTGACGCCATTCAACAATGGCCTTTACGACAAGCGTGATCAGCGCAATGCCTGCAAGCAGCGAAGAAGCTGCAAACGCGCCTACGGTGTTGTAATCCTGGTAAAGCAGCTCCACCTGCAACGGCAGCGTGTTCGTCTCGCCCCGGATGTTGCCGGACACCACCGACACGGCACCGAATTCGCCCACGGCGCGGGCGTTGGTGAGGATCACGCCGTACAGCAAAGCCCACCGAATGTTCGGCAGAGTGACCCGGCGGAACAGCTGCCAGCCGGAGGCGCCCAGCACCACACCGGCCTCTTCCTCCTCCCGACCCTGTTGCTGCATCAGCGGGATCAGTTCTCTGGCCACAAACGGACAGGTCACAAACACGGTAACCATCACGATGCCGGGCCAGGAGAACATCAGTTGAATGTCGTATTCACCAAGCCACTGCCCCACCCAGCCATTGCTGCCATAGAGCAGAAGGAACAGCAGACCGGCAACCACTGGAGAAACAGCGAACGGGATATCAATCAGCGTGGTCAGCAGCTTGCGCCCGGGGAAGCGAAAGCGGGTCACCAGCCAGGCCAAGAACACGCCGAACACCATATTGAGCGGTACCGTGAGCAGCGCCACCACGAGCGTCAGACCAATCGCATGAAGCGTGTATTCGTTGAGAATATTGCTGACGTAACCGGCCCAGCCCTCGGCAAATGCCTGCACAAAAATCAGCACCAGGGGCATGAACAGCAATAAAACGGTCAGAACAACAGCCAAACCGATCAGAGTGCGACGAACCAGCGGGCTGTCACCCACGCGGCGGTGTTTACGCGCGGCCATACCCTAACCTCCGTGCAGGCGCTTGAGATAGCGCCCCTGCCAGACGTTGATCGCCAGCAGCAGCAACAGCGATACCGTCATAACCACCGCGGCAATGGCACTGGCCGCCGGAAAATCGTACTCCTCCAGGCGAACAAAGATCATCAGACTGATCACTTCACTGATGTAGGGCGAGTTGCCGGCAATGAAGATAACCGCGCCGTATTCCCCAAGGCTTCGGGCAAACGAAAGCGCACCACCGGTTACAACAGCCGGCCAGAGTGTGGGGAACAGGATCTTCCTAAACACCGTCATGTCCGAAGCACCCAGGCTCATCGCCGCCTCTTCGTCTTCCGGTGCCATCTCCTCGAGTACCGGCTGAACCGTGCGCACCACGAACGGCACGCTGGTAAACGCCATGGCCACCACAATACCAACCGGCGTAAAGGCGACTTCAATTCCAAGCTCGGCCAGGTACTGCCCATACCAACCGCTTTCGGCAAACAGGGTCGCCAGCGTGATGCCGGCCACGGCGGTTGGCAGAGCAAACGGCAAATCCATGATCGCATCCAGCAGCCGCTTGCCGGGGAACTCATAACGCACCAGCACCCAGGCCATCAGCAGGCCGAACACGCAGTTAAACAGGGAGGCTGCCAGGGCCGCCAACGCGGTGACTTTGTAAGATGCGACCACCCTCGGATCGGTAATCACGAACCAGAACTGCTCCCACCCCATGCCGGCGGCACGGATAAACAGGCCGCTGATGGGCAGAAGCAGCACCAGGCTGATAAAGAAAAGCGAAATGCCGAGGCTCAGTCCGAACCCCGGCAAAACGCGTTTGGTGGCGGGAGCGCTCAGCCGCTTTGACGGGCGCTCCGAAACGTCAGTGGTGGCCATGGATCAGATGCGCATCCCTTAGCGACGACGCTGCAACTGGTCCAGTTTGCCGCCACTGGC
>JAWWAT010000587.1:0-2421 GCA_033721635.1 Marinobacter sp.
CCACCATGAAGTTCCGCAATGCGCCGGGCGATGGCCAGTCCGAGACCCGCTCCGCCACCGAGTCGCTGGTCGAGTCGGACAAACCGGCTCAGCGCCCGTTCTCGCTCCTCGGCGGGTATGCCCGGGCCCTGGTCGCATACGGTGATGCGGTATCCCTCGCCGGATTCCGTCAGGTGTGTCTCTATCGTTGTGTGTTCAGGGCTGTACTGGATGGCGTTCGCCAGCAGTGAGCGCATGAGGGTGTTGATCAGTGCACCGTGGCAGCACACCAGGGCCTGGCCGGCATCGTCCTGGAGCACAGGGTCGATGTCCTTTTTCAGGGCCAGTGGTGCCACATCGGCGATGCTCTGCTCCACGATGGCAGACAGGTTGTGGTACTCCGGGGTGAAATCGGCACCGGAGTCGACGCGGTTAAGAAGCAACATCTGTTCAACCAGATGCACCATGCGGTCCACGGATTGGATCAGGTCGCCGTATTGCTCCGGATCCTTCTCGTAGACTTTCTCAAGGTTCAGTCGCAGAGCCGTCAGCGGCGTTCGCAGCTCATGGGCGGCATCGGCAGAGAACCGCCGTTCCCGCTCGAGGGCCTGGTTGAGTCGTCTGAGCAGGCCATTCACCGCCTGAACCAGACCGGCGACTTCCCTGGGTGCCTGCCGATCGTCCAGGGGGTGGATGTTTTCCGGGGCCATGTTGCGGATTGGGCGCTCAAGCTTCAGGAGCGGCCTGAAGCCGAACTGGATGGCTGCGCTGGCGGCGAGTAACAGCAGGGGCAGGGCGATCAAAAGGGGCAGAATGTTCCCCAGGGCCAGTTCCTCGCTAAGCTCCTCACGAATATCCTCGCGCTGTGCTGTACGGATCCAGAAACCGGTGATTGGGTCCTGGAGTGTGAACACTCGCCAGCGAAAGCCACTGGATTCTGCCCAGGAGTAGCCGGGTGTCAGGCCTTCGGTATCGTCGGCTTTGAGGGTATCCAGCAATGGTTCGCGGTCGGGGGTCCAGACCTCGAACGCCAGTTTTTTCTCGTACTTGTGCCCGGTCCCGCCGGGCAGGATTTCGTTATTGTCGGCTTCGAAATCCACTCCTGGTGTGTCGGGTCGGGGCAGCTCCAGGGTTTCGCTCAGGGTCTTGGGCAGTTGCTCTACAGACTGGGTGTCGGCCAGGTGCTGCACAAGGCCCTGAACGATCCGCGTGCTTTGTGCCAGCTCTGCGTCAAACAGCTCTTCAAGCTCGTGGTTGCTTTCGATGTAGCTCCAGGCTGCGGCAATAAGCGCAATCAGCAGAACGGTGGAGGTAACCAGCAGCGTCAGTGTGCGGGTCAGGGACATTCGGTCACCCTGGCGGCAGCCTGGCTGTCGAGCAGGTAGCCCACGCCGCGTATGGTCCGGATGGTCTCCTTGCCAACCCGGCGCCGGAGGTGATGGATGTGTACTTCCAGGGCGTTGCTTTCAGCGCCGTGATCCCAGCCGTAAAGCTGCTCTTCCAGGCGTCGCCGCGTAGCGACCTGGTCAGGATGCCGCATCAGGTAGTGGAGAATCTGGAATTCGCTGCGGGGTAATGTGGTGGTCTCTTCGCCGTGTGTCAGTTGCCCGGAATCAGGGTTAAGAACCAGCTGGCCCACCGTCAGACCATTCTGCGGCAATGACGAGCCCCGACGGGTGACCGCCCGAATCCTGGCCTTGAGCTCCGCCATGGCGAAGGGCTTGGTGAGGTAGTCATCGGCACCTGCATCCAGACCCGTCAGCTTTTCATCCAGGCCGGCCCTTGCAGTTAGAATGATGACCGGCGTCTGTATGCCCTGTTTCCGGGCTGTCTTCAGAATATCCAGACCATCGACACGAGGCAGGGTCAGGTCAAGGATCGCCAGATCAAAGTGTTCGCTGGTCAGTGCGCCAAGTGCCTGCTGGCCGTCGTCGAGCCAGTCTACCGTGTTCTGTCCGTCACGCAGCATTCCCAGCATGGTGTTGGCCAGGGGATGGTCATCTTCTACAAGCAATATCCGCATGGCAGGTCCTGTTACCGATCTGGTGATCATTCTGGCACAGAAATCTTAAGGCCAGCTTAAGAAAACTTCCGGCTGTTCTTAAGCCTCGGTTAAGGCTCCCGCTCTAGTCTGGGAGGCATACCTTGAGGGAGGCGTTTTATGACAGACCCGCTGATGATGTCCACGTATTGTCCCCCGGACTCCGGGGAGGTGGTTCCGGTCATCCGTTGTGCCGGTCGCTGGTTTAACGAGATTCGTCCCGAGACGCCCATGGCCGAGACGGTCGCGGATTTCATCCGTCGGCGCTTCCTGCATGCCTATGGCGCCGAGCCTTCGCTGCGCATACCGGCATTGCTTGCCCTGACTACGGCCCAGGGTAGCCTTCTGGCGGCAGTCGGCGTTCGGAATGCCGCGCTGGAAAAACTGTTTCTGGAGGACTA
>JAWWAT010000588.1:0-2420 GCA_033721635.1 Marinobacter sp.
GGAAGCCTATCCAGAGCTGGTCAGGACCCGCTATGGTTTCGAGGAGCTACCGAAAGACGCACTGGCGCTAATGGACGGCATCGCTGACAAACGCCGATTTTTCGGTCGCGGCGGCATACCGGATCTGCACAAAGTGTCGGAGGTGTTGCTGAACGAATTCAGGGCCGGCACTTTGGGACGGATTTCGCTGGAAACGCCTGAGATGGTTGAGCGCGAGGCCCGGGAAGCCGAGGCAGCGGCGGCTGAAAAAGCGGCTCGCGAGGAAGCTCGTGCCGTGAAAAAAGGTGCCAGAAAGGGTAATAGCGGCAAGCGCTAAACACTCGATAGAGCTATATCCGATCCTCTCCCCTTACCAAGGTCAAATATCGTATCCGGGCCAAAGGGCCTAGACTGTTAAATAACGTTATTGATCGCAAGGTCGGCCACATCGGCCGATCGGTAAGGAGGAACTTATGAGACGCGTCGTCGTCACCGGCATGGGCATTGTGTCCTGCATTGGCAATTCACTGGATGAGGTCAGGGACAGCCTGAAAAACGGAAAGTCCGGCATCCGATTCAATGAAACCTACAAGGAATTGGGCTTCCGCAGCCAGATTGCCGGTTCTGTGGATGTGGACACATCTGTGATCGACCGGAAGATCCGCCGCTTCATGGGTCCGGCTGCCATGTACAGTTTTCTTTCCATGGAACAGGCCATTGCCCAGGCAGGGCTGACCGAAGACCTGATCTCCAACGACCGCACCGGCCTGATCGCTGGCTCCGGCGGCGCCTCCTGTTCCAGCCAGGTGGAAGCCACCGACATCATGCGGGAGAAAGGTGTGAAGCGCATCGGCCCCTATATGGTGCCACGCATCATGACCAGCACGGTTTCCGCTTGCCTGGCCACCGCTTACAAGATCCGGGGCGTGAACTATTCCATGTCATCGGCCTGCGCCACCAGCGCTCACTGTATTGGCCACGCCATGGAACAGATCCAGGCCGGCAAGCAGGACATCGTGTTCGCTGGAGGTGGCGAGGAAGAGGGCTGGAGCCTGACCATGATGTTTGACGCCATGGGCGCGCTTTCCACCAAATACAACGATGCCCCTGAAACGGCTTCACGACCCTTCGATGCCGGCCGGGACGGTTTCATTATTGCCGGTGGTGGCGGCATGATGGTGCTCGAGGAACTGGAGCATGCGAAGAAACGAGGCGCCAACATCATTGCCGAACTCACCGGTTACGGTGCCACCTCTGATGGCTACGACATGGTCGCGCCCTCAGGTGAAGGCGCACAGCGCTGTATGAAACAGGCGATGGCGACCATCCGTGGCAAGATTGACTACATCAATGCCCACGGCACCAGCACACCGGTGGGCGATGTCACCGAACTGGGCGCAGTGCGCGCAACCTTTGGTTCCGACATTCCCCCCATCTCCTCAACCAAATCGCTGACCGGCCACTCCCTGGGCGCCGCAGGTGTGCAGGAGGCGATCTACTCGCTCCTGATGCTGCAGAACGATTTCATTGCAGGCACCAAAAACCTCAAGGATCCGGACGAGAAAATCAGTGATATGCCATTAGTAGGCCCGAATAGTCGCGAAGGCGCACTGAACACCGTCATGTCCAACAGTTTCGGCTTTGGTGGCACTAACGCATCTCTGGTGTTTGAAAAACTGTAAGCATAAGTCGCATAAGGGCCTTCGGGCCCTTATTTTTTACAATTATATTCTCAGATCATTAAGCTTGATTATTGGCAAAGACAGCTATCCGTATTAAGGTACATAGTTGATATGGATCAAATCGGACGGATTATCACGTATGGCTCAAGCAATTCCGTTTCGTCAGGCTTCTCCCCTCAAGGCCTCTTGTCACCAGTGCAGCCTGAGCAACCTTTGCCTTCCCCTGGCTGTTGAAGAGAACGACCTTGAGCGGCTGGAAGACATTGTCCAGCAGGGACGGATCTTCAACCGCGGGGAACATATCTTCGACCAGAGCACGCCCTACCGCGCCTGCTTTGCGGTGAAAAGTGGCTCCATCAAGACGTCGATTATTACCGAGAGCGGCGAAGAACAGGTAACCGGCTTTTTCATGCCCGGTGAGCTGGTGGGTCTGGACAGCATTGGCAGCGAGCATTATGCGTGCACCGCCAAGGCTCTGGAGCGGACCAGCATCTGCGAGTTTCCGATAGATAAACTTGAGGAACTGACCGGCAAGCTGCCGGAACTGCAGCATCACATGTACCACCTGATGAGCCAGGAGATCCAGAACAGTCACCAGTTGGCCATGCTGCTGAGCAAGAATACCGCCGAAGAGCGCATCGCCGCGCTGCTGCTATCGCTGTCCAGCCGCTTCCAGCGCCGCCGGATGTCTCCGACCAACTTCAGCCTGCCCATGGCACGGAATGATATCGCGAACTTTCTCGGGCTGGCTGTTGAAAC
>JAWWAT010000589.1:0-2419 GCA_033721635.1 Marinobacter sp.
CTTATGGCCTTTGGTTCAGGCAAACTGATCCGGCAATTCCTTGGCGGTGAGCAGCAGGACATGCCGGAAACCTATCGCAGGGCGTCTCCGATCAGCCACATAACCGCCAATGCGCCGCCCTTTTTTCTGTTCCACGGCGCCATGGATATGCTTGTGCCTTTCAGCCAGGCAGAACGTTTTCGGGAAGCTCTCGAGGATCATCAGGTGTACAGCGAACTGTATGAGATGCACCTGCGGGGGCACGTAACCAGCTTTCTGACCGCGGGGGATGCAGTGGACGAAGCGATCGGGTTCCTCGCCCGCCAGCATGAGGGATAACGCCCGCGCCGCTACCCGATCCGGATGAAGGGCAGCAGGCTCAGGCCCATGATCACCAGAATGGCAATGCAGGCCGCCAGAGTCCGGACTGGCCGCTGCCTGAGCATGAACCAGAAACCTCCGGACTCACCGCGAGCCAGGTGCTCTTCGTAGGCTCGCCGCTGGGTTACGTAGCGTTGCCGCTGATACTCATCCAGCAGTGCCCGGGCCCGGGCTGCCTCATCGTCATCGTGCACCCAGAAACCGCCCATACTGATACCCCAGCGGCTTGGCGGCGTTTCGTAATAGGCCACTTCATGGGCGTCAAACAGAGCACGGATTTCATCGGCCTCGTCATCGGGTACATGGCGCAGATTCATCAGATGGTGGGGCATGGACTCTCGTTGTCTGGTATCAGGTGCAGGTATCCCTATATCCTAGCATTAAAGCCCGACCGGGCCCGACAGCCCGAATTCGACACCGGAACTCTGAATGACCGACAGCCCCCTCCGATTGCTACTGGAATTTGACAGCCAGGCGCAACGGGACAGATCACAGCCGCCTACCTTCTTGCATCGACGCGACCGCAAGTTCGCACTGGTGTGTGAAGAGCAGGGCGCCGACCCGGACGCGGCCCGCTGGCTGGCCCATCTGAACCGCCTCAGCGGTCCCCGGACAAGCCCAGGATCCGCGGACCAGACACTGGCATCCTGGCGCCGAATCAACGGTGGTTTTGCAGTGTTAGGATTGGTCGCGGGCGCGCTGACGATGACCGGGCTGTTGTTCTATGACGGCGGCCAGCGCATCAACATCACGGTTTTTCTGGCCTTCGTGTTGCTAAACCTGACATTTGCCCTGTTCACCACCCTGCAAGCCATGGCCGGATGGCAGCCCTGGCGCTGGCTGGCGCGGCGGTTCGGGATCAACCCGGGGGATGGCGCCTTCAATCGACTTCAGCCAGTCCTGATGGCCAGAGCGGCTCACCTGGGCGGTATCGCGTTCGCCATCGCGGGGCTGCTTACGTTGCTGGCCATGGTCGTCATGCAGGACCTCGCCTTTGGTTGGAGCACCACGCTGGACACTGCTGCCACCAGTTATCACGGATTGGTAGAGGCCGTCGCGACGCCCTGGGCCTGGCTCTGGCCGGCCGCGGCCCCGGATCTGGCGCTGGTCGAGGCGACGCGTTTTTTCCGGGCGGGCAACCTAACGGCAAGTCCTGACCCGGCCCTTTGGGGACAGTGGTGGCCGTTTGTGACCATGATGTGGGCAACCTGGGTTCTTCTGCCAAGGGTACTTCTCTGGGCATGGGCGTCCGTGCAGGCCCGGCAGAAAGCCAGACGCCTGCTCGCCAGCCATCCGGCCATGCACGCCCTGCTGTATCGCATGGAAACACCCGCCCTGGACACGGGCAACAGCCACCATGATGCCGACGACCTGCCGGACACCGACACTCGAGGCAACCTTCTTCCACTGCCCGACAGCGACATCCTGCTGTGCTGGGCCGGCGCCGGTGAACCGGAATTGCCGGAGTCGCTTCGGTCGGGCAAACAGCTCGTGCTTCGGGCCGGGGGCAGCGCTAGCCTTTCGGACGATGATCAGGCCCTGCACCGGATCGGCGAGCATCTGAAAAACCGCGCCAAAGCGGTCATCCTGCTGGTTCGCTGCTGGCAACCACCGACCGGCGAGCTTCAGGATTTCCTGGCGGCCGCCCGAGACATCTGGCCCGAGGATTCGAGGGTCGCGTTGGTCCCGTTGGCCCCGGACAGCAATCAGCAACCCGATGCCCACCAGATACAGCCCTGGCTGCGGTTTGCCGAAAGGGTAGGCAGCGGGTTTGTCCAGGTGTCTCTGCCGCCATTCCAGATGCAGGATCCCTACACAGCCATCGGGGACGGGTCATGACTCGGATACCCACATTTGCCGTCGTCGGACACCCGAACAAGGGTAAATCAAGCGTAGTGGCTACCCTATCGCAGAACGACGCCATCGCCATTGCCCTGGAACCCGGCACTACCCGCAAACATCAGGCCTATCCGCTACAGGTGGACGGGCAGACACTCTACACTCTCGTCGACACACCCGGGTTCCAGCGCCCGAGACGGGTACTCGAGTGGCTGGAGGC
>JAWWAT010000590.1:0-2414 GCA_033721635.1 Marinobacter sp.
CGTTGAACCCACATCACGCGATTCTTCCCGTCCACCCCTGTGCCATTGAAAAAACAGGCTATGGGGTTTGGTCACAAGCTCATCACCGGTCTCGGATTTGCTGTTGAAGTAGGCGTCGGGCAATATCCATGTGGCTTCCA
This sequence comes from Marinobacter sp., assembly GCA_033721635.1. Classification (GTDB taxonomy): domain Bacteria; phylum Pseudomonadota; class Gammaproteobacteria; order Pseudomonadales; family Oleiphilaceae; genus Marinobacter. The sequence continues at coordinate 141 of JAWWAT010000590.1, forward strand.
GCCACTCCTCCTCCGAGAGGTTGTGGCGAGCAGTCAGGTAGATGTCGGAAAGGGATTTGTCGTGAAAGACGTCACCGTGTATGCGCAGATCGGTGTTGTTCAGGGTGTAACGTAAGCCAACCAGCTGGCGATCAAATGCACCGTCGAGATCTTCGCTGCGTTGTATGTCCAGGAGAAACCCCTGCTGTTCGTTATCAAACGCAAAATCCCGGTAGAATCGGAAATCCATGAATAGCCGATTGCTTCTTGTGCTGCCGGCCGTGCCTCGGATGCCCTGCTGAGTCGGGCCGGGAGGGTGCTGGTGGCGGAAACTGAGTTCATTCAGGAAGCGTTCGGATTTGTAGAATTCGGCTCGCCCCTCAACAACAGCCTCCTGCCGCCAGGGTTGTGCGATGTGAAAGTCGGCTGCCTGTATAACCGGGGGCAGGAAAAGTGGCAGCACCAGTGCGATCGAGAGGGTTCTCATTGGCCCATTGTTTTTCTGCATTTCAAAAAAACCTCCGTGATCTATTGTTTATCCTGGGGCTGACAAATTGGATCATGCAAAAGGAAACTTATGCTGCCTTTTCGGCTTATTGACCGCGTAAAATTCATTTTAGAACGTCAACTTGTGAAAGGAGCGGGTTTTCAGCTCCTTGTAGTGGGCATCTTCATTGGACTGATCTCAATTGTTGGTGGCCTGCTCGTGGTACCGCAGGGGGGCGAATTCGATGAGCCGGGCTCGGCCATCTGGTGGGCTTTCCTGAGACTGACTGATCCCGGTTATCTGGGCGATGATGTAGGGACATGGCAGCGCTTCGTCTCAACCTTGCTGACCATCAGCGGTTATGTGGTGTTCATGGGCACCCTGGTGGCCATTCTGACACGGTGGTTGATTGCCAAAATGGCGGACCTTGAGCGCGGCCTCACGCCGGTGACTCTTAAAAATCACGTGGTGGTACTGGGCTGGACCAGCCAGACCCTGCCGTTGCTTTCTGAGTTGCTGGGCTCCAGTGGCCGGATGCGGCGCTTCCTGGAGAAGCACGACGCCCAGAAGCTGAACCTGGTGGTATTGTCGGAGGAGGCTTCAGCGGCCCAGGTACATGAACTGCGGAGCGAACCCGGTATCGGGCGCAGAGCCCGCCAGATCATCCTGCGTTCGGGCTCGGCCATCCAACCGGACGCGCTGCACCGGGTGGCCTGCCTGGATGCTGCGGCCGTGATCGTTCCCAGCGCATCCCATGAGGCTGGCAGCCTGGTGACATCGGACGTGGAAACGGTCAAGGCACTGCTGTCCATTGCCGCCCAGGCCAGGCACTTTCAGTCCTCTTTGCCGTTTGTCGTGGCTGAGATCCAGGACGTCCGCAAGCTCCCGGTGATTGAGCGGGCCTACCCCGGGGCCGTAGAGGTTGTAGCCGGCGATGCCACCATCAGTCGGCTGATGGTTCAGAACATCCTTCATCCCGGCCTGTCGGAAGTGTTCAACGAGTTGCTCACAGCCGGTGAGGGTAACGAGATCTATATCCGCGGCGGAGAATCGCTGGCGGGCATGACGCTGGGTGAGTTGGCCTCGGCCCGGCCCGAGGTTATCGTGCTCGGGCTGCTGAAACATCGTGATGCAGGCTGGGATGTTCAGTTGCTGGCACCTTCCGACTCTCGGATTGAATCGTCTGATCGTGTGGTCATCATGGCCCGGGATTACTCTGAGACGGAGCCAGATTCCAAAAAAACAGCCTTGCCGGAACTGGTGAGGGGACCGGCGGTTCGGATTGAGCGGCCTGCGGACCAGGTAAATCACCGGGTTCTGGTGTTGGGTTGGAATCGGCGGGTGCCCAGCCTGATCGCGGAGTTCCTGAGCTACGGACACCGGCATTTTGAAGTGGACCTTGTTTCTGTAGTCCCCAAGGCCGAGCGGGAACAGGCTATTTCACAGTACGTCGACAATGCCGACCGCCTGACCTGTCGGCATATGGAGGCGGATTATATGGTGGAGGGCGAACTCCGCCGGATCGGGCCGGCGGGCTACGATACCGTGATCCTGCTTAGCAGTGACCGATTGGCCTCCGGCGAGGAGGCCGACGCCCGGGCCATGGTGGGGTACCTCCAGCTGGAGGATATCCTGGCTGATTTTTCCCGGCGGCCACAGCTGATTATGGAGTTGAGTGACCCGGACAACCGGCACCTGCTGGATGGGCACAGGAGTGAGATGATGATCAGCCCCATGATTCTCAGTCACGTTCTGGCCCAGGTGGCCTTGCGGCGGGAGCTTCGGATCGTGCTGGATGAGCTGTTCAC
>JAWWAT010000591.1:0-2413 GCA_033721635.1 Marinobacter sp.
CTTACCAGCCCAACGGGCATTTCTTCTATGACCGCAGAATCGTCGACATTGATGATGCCCTGCCCAAGCGATAATTGGCGCCCTGCCTGAAACAGGGGCAAAAGGTGCTCAATGCGCAGAATGCCCGAATCACCGGCCGCCAGACTTTGGCAAAGCGGCCGGTATCTGCGGCATCGTCAACTGAGCAACACCAGGCTCTGGCTCAGGGCGCCATCGTCTCAGCAGTTACTTCCCAACCAGCTTCAATGCCTCCGGGTAGCATTTGGCCAACGTCCTCACCCACTTCGGTGTCGATAAGCCTGTTGAGCTTGTCGTTCATAGCGATGATGAGCTCCCCGTGTTTCTTGCGATCCATCGCCAGGTTATTCATTTCCAGGGGGTCGGTTTTCGTATCGAAAAGCTCGACATCGTTCAACTTGTAGAGATCCTCAATCGACGTCGGACGGTTGTGTTGCTTCGGTGAAAAATACCGGGAAAACACGTACTGGCCGTCGTAAACCATCCGCACCGCACCGCGTTTCATCAAATCGGGAACGATGCCGGCTTCCTTGAGCTGTTTTGGGTCACCTCCCTGCTTGAGGTGCGCAACGGCTTTATAGACGAAATCGCCATCCAGATACGCGAACATGTTGTAATTGAACAACGCTCCCTCGCGCACTGCGTTGAAGTCGGCTGTCTCCGGTGCGGTAAGCAGTGATGAAAAATCCTTGCCTGCCAGACCATTCACAATGCGGTCCCGCTTTTCCGGCTCCACGCCGGTGAGTGAGACCAGTGTGGGTGCCAGATCAAGGTGTGAGGTAACTGCACGGCACTGTTTGCCGGCCGCAAAAGCCGGGTGCTTCACAATGAGTGGCACGTTATTTTGTTCACGATAAGAGACCGCACCTTTGGCGTGCATGCGATGGGCGCCATCCATATCACCATGATCGGCTGTCAGGACAACAATCGTGCGATCCGCAAGCCCTGAGGCATCAAGCTCATCAAGAATGCTCTCGATATTCCGGTCAACATCACGCAGGCAATTGAGGTAGTAGTTGTGACGACGGCGCCAACGGGCTTCTTCATTCGGAATCTCACCCACCAGGGCATCGTGTGAACGGAGGAAGTCGCGATGGGCTCCGGGTCGACCCGGCGCATCAAAAGGTTGCGCATTATTGACCGGGAGATCAAAAGTCCACTGTTTGTCATACAGCGGATCTTTTGGAGCACGTACCACGTGAGTGAGCGCGCCCGAGGATTGATGGACCGTCCCGGGCTCATCGGTATCAAAGAACATCACATCGTGTGGATTAACCAGGTTGACGGCGAGGAACCACGGTTTATTCTCTGCCGCCAGCTCACGCGCCTTGCCACGCAACCAGCTATTCGCCATGGCCGAAATAACCCCATCATGCAAATAACCGCCCTGATGGTGAGCAATGATATCGCCGATGCCCATGTAGTCGGAGAAACCGTAGTCCTCCATTTCCTGGGTAAATATCTTTGTTGGCGTGCCCAACTGGTTGACCGTTTCAAAGTCTTTGGTGAGATGCCACTTGCCCTTGTAGGCACTGTAATACCCTGCGCTGCGCATCATGTCGCCCAAGGTCGGGATCTCAGTAGACATGCTGTCAATCCAGGGAAAGTTGGTGTTGTCGAACATTTTGGTCTGTTGAATATGCTGACCGGTATACAGCACCGAGCGGGACGAGGTACAAACACAGGAGTTAATCCGATGGTTCACAAAGGATACGCCCTGTTTAACCAAACGCTCGTGGGCAGGCAGGCTGAAGCCAATCGGCAATTCACCTGGCCGAAAAAAACGCTCCTGATCAGTAAGAATAAAAAGAATGTTGTAGGGACCGGCATATGGCATGCCAGCCTTTGCAGCCTGGCTCGTTTCCGAAGCCACTGCCGATGAGAGTAGACTACCCGAGTTATCGCATGCCCCGAGGCCCAGTGCCGCAACACCCACACCGGTAAGCTTCAGCAATTTACGGCGAGAAATACCTACGCTGTCAGTATCTTGGTCTTTCATACATCCCCCTAAACCTGAAATTATTCTTGTGTTAGAAGCATGAGGTTTTACGCCGTAGCGCGCGGGCGCACTTCAGCGCGACCGAGTGTTGCGGCTGGTTAAATTGCAGGCCGGTTTAAAGCCACCGTCTGGCTTCAGCAATTATAGTCCTGATTCTCGCCGCAAGTGCCCTATGCCGGGGAACGCACAGATACAGGGTTTCACTCACCGGGTTAGAGAGACGATGCGCTTTGATGTGCTCAGGCTTTTCGAAGGCTTCAACGGCATGCGCAGGCAGGACGGTAAATCCCAATCCCATACTGACCGGCTCCAGAATCAAACCAATCTGGTTTGAGAAGCCTTTCTTCGGAAACAGGTTGCTGTGCTGAAACTCGGGGTAATTGGCACCAAGAAGCA
>JAWWAT010000592.1:0-2408 GCA_033721635.1 Marinobacter sp.
GGGTGCCGACACCTCCAGGTTCACTCCGTAATCCGGCACCTCCAGCCGCCATTGGCGAGGGAAACCTTCAGCATCAGGTTTGGTTGGACGAAGACGAAGCTGGTCGGGCTGAAGCGCGACCGGCTTACCTTTGTCGGGAATCCACGTACCCGCCCGAAAAGCACCATCGTCTTCCCTCAGCCGGAAGGTCATCAACTTGTCCCCCGAGTCCAGATGCAGGGCAAACCAGTCCCAGCCCTGCTGGCCAGCCTTTAGGAACTGGCTGCTCCACTCGCGATCAAACCAGCCCTTTCCTGTTACTTCCAACGTCCGATCGCCAAGGGTAACCGTACCCGCGATCTGCAGGTCCACCAGGCTGAAATACATGGAACCCTCGCCATCGTCGGACTTGGCACTAAAGCCGTTGTCGCCGTGGGCGACAGGATCGCTATTGACCCGAAGCGTCAGGTCGTAAGACCAGCCGTCCTCCGAGACCTGCAAACGCCAGGGTTCTTTCCAGGAGTCAGCCTCAAGCTGCCAATCATCCAGCCACACAGCCAAAGGCTCCGCGTGGGCACCGGCATGGCCAACATCGCCCCGGGCCAGCCTCTCCGCGAAGTAATGCCGGGCATCAAAGCTCACCGCGGCATGGGCCATCCAGGCTGCCTGCAGGGGCCAGGTATTTGCTTCCGGAGGTTCAGTGTCCGCCGGCCTCGGCGTGATCGCCTGGCGAAACTGGGTCCATTGCAGGCCCAGAGGCTCGCCTTCTTCCGTCTTTAGATTGGCCGTCAGGTACCACCATTCGATCCGGTGTTGCGGGTGGGGGCCAAAATCATCCGGAAAAGTCAGTCGATCTCCCGGGCCTGGCTGCAAAAAAGGCACGCCGGATTCGTTTTCGGCAACCCCGGCCAGTCCGGCAAACCCGGCTTCTTCCTGGGGCTCCGAACACCCGGCCAGAACCACCAGAGACAACATTATGATGAGCAGACGTCTCATCGTTCACCTCCAGCCAAGGCATTGGCATTCACTGGAGCGACCGCCGGTGACTTCAGCTGGCGCCTCATCAGCAAGGCGATACTGAGCCCAATCAGCAGGCTGAGCACACCAAGCTCCAACCAGAATCGGGGGTAAACAGCCATCGGCAGGGACCAGCCAAACGCGATGGGATTGATTCGATGCACCAGAACCCAGGTCAGCCAGACGCCGAGCGGCAGGGCCAGCAGGGCTATGGCGGCCGTCAACGACACTGATAACCGGATCAACTGGGCCGAAGCCTGCTTTCGTGACAGTCCCCACGCCACAAGCAGCCGGAAATACCAGGCCCGGGTCGAGAAAAACACCCAGCCCATCATCAGCAGGGCAACGGCCGACAGGATCAGGGTCATGGTGGTCATGGCCCGGGTCAGCAGAAAGGTCTGGTCGAAGATGGCGGAGGCGAGCTCCTCAATCGCCCGGTTGTCCCGGACCGTCAACGCCTCGACCTGCCATAGCTTCTTTAACCCATTGGTCACCTCCTCAATGGAGAGATTGCCTGGCGATACCGACAGGCTCTGAAAGCCAGTGGTGAAGGCCGCCGGCAGAATCGAAGGATGAACCAGGATCTCGCCGGCGGGACGACCATAATCCGGGTATATAGCCAGCACAGGAAGTTCGAAGGACTGGTTTGCCAGGGTCACCTCCAGGGTCTGGCCGACCTTTAGATCCTGACGGCGCGCCAGCTGTTCATTCACCATCACGCCCTCGCCCTGTTGCAGGCTCTGCCAGGGCTGCGGCGCTGATTCAAACAACTGCCAACCAGTCACCAGCGGGCCAACCGGGCCAATGGCAAAGACGTCTACTCTGGTATCTTCCTTTTCCTCGCCCCCGGGTAGAGTGGCCCGGCCCCGAATGACCCGGTGCCAAAGCCCGGACGCTGCGAGCTCCGGTTGTTCTGCGAGCCAGTCAACCGCCAGGGTCGGATCCGCTGATTCAGGAACCTCGATGTAATAATCCGCTTCCAGCCGCTGCGATAGCCATCGGTCAAAGGTGCTCTCAAACGTGGTCACCAGTGCCTGCACCGCCAGAACCATCGCCATGGCGAACTGCAGAGCTACCAGGGGCAGGGCCAGGCGGCGAGCAAGCACGGAGAGTTCCCGGTGACGCCAGCGGGCCTGCAGATCCCTGTCGTGGCCGGACCGCCAGTCTGCAAGCCAGGCAATCAACCTCGGCGCCAGAATACCGGCAGCCACGAAGACCATGGCCACGGCTACAAAAAGCCAGAGCAGATCCGTAACCCAAACCGACAAGGCAAGGCCGGCCAGAAGCACCAAAAGCACCAGGCCGCCGGATCGTCGGTTGCCGCCCGCAAGACCCGAGGCCAGTGGGCGGAGGAAATCCGCCAGGCAAGCCAACAGTATCACCGCCATCATGGTGGCAAACGGCACCAGCCA
>JAWWAT010000593.1:0-2387 GCA_033721635.1 Marinobacter sp.
AGCCAGATGCTGACCGACCCGGAAGAGGCGGCAGACTTCGTCAAGAAAACCCACGTTGACGCACTGGCCATCGCCATCGGCACCAGCCACGGCGCCTACAAGTTTACCCGTCCGCCCACAGGCGACATCCTGGCCATCGACCAGATCAAAGCCATTCACGCCCGCATCCCGGACACCCACCTGGTTATGCACGGTTCCAGCTCCGTACCCCAGGAGTGGCTGAAAATCATCAACGAATACGGTGGTGAGATTCCGGAAACCTACGGCGTTCCGGTCGAAGAAATCGTAGAGGGCATCAAACACGGCGTGCGCAAGGTCAACATCGACACCGACCTGCGCCTGGCCAGCACCGGTGCCGTCCGTCGCTTCCTGGCCGAGAACCCGGCCGAGTTCGACCCGCGCAAATTCCTCAAGGAAACCATGAAGGCCATGACTGAGGTGTGCATCGCACGCTACGAAGCCTTCGGTTGCGCTGGCAACGCCAGCAAGATCAAGCCGGTTAACCTTGAGCGTATGTTCGAGCGTTACGCCTCAGGCGAGCTGGACCCGAAGGTCAAGTAAACCTAAGAGACCGGAACCGGATTGGCCTCCGCATTGCGGGGGCCTTTTTGTTTGTGGCGCCAGGCCACAAGGAAAATGAGCAACCCGAGGGTTGCCGTAGTAGCCCCGACGTACCCGGTCGATGACCACCCAAACCCCGCAGTGATTGCCATTCCAGCCAGCCAGGGGCCGAGTGCGTTGGCAACATTGAAGGCGGCATGGTGGGAGGCGGCCGCCAGGTTCTGCGCACCATGGGCCACATCCATCAGATGGGTCTGAAGCGCCGGCCCAAGCGCGCCCATCATGGCTACCAGGAAACAGGCGACCAGTAAGAACGGAAGGGTGCCGGTGGTCGAGGGGAAGACCAGCAGGATGCAGGCGCTCAGCAGCAGAATGACACCGACGGCGCGAAATCCCAACCGATCGAACAGCCAGCCACCCAGGAGGTTGCCGGTAAAGCCCCCCAGTCCGAACACCGCCAGGGCCAGCGGAATCCAGTACTCCTCAACGTTTGTTACTTCCAGCAGCGTGGGCGCCAGGTAGCTGAACACGGCGAACATGCCCGAGAAGCCGATGGCGCCAATGGCCAGTGCGAACCAGATGTTGGCTCGATTGAATGCCCGGATCTCGCTGAACGATCCCCGGCGCTCCTCCCGATGGTCTACCGGCAGCACGCAGATCACCATGGTCAGGGTGAACACGGAAATCAGGCCAACGAACATATACACATAGCGCCAGTCCAGAGACTGACCCATCCAGGCCGCCAGGGGGTTCCCCAGCAGCAGCGCCAACGTCAGGCCCATCATCACCCGGCTCACCGCTTTCGCCCGTTGATGGACCGGCACCAGGGAGGCTGCCACCAGGCAGGCTACGCCGAAATACGCACCGTGGGGGAGGCCGGCCACAAATCGAGCAATCATGACCCCGGTGTAGTCTGCCGCCAGAGCGCTCGCCAGATTCCCTGCCGCATAAAAGGCCATCAGCCAAATCAGCAGCTGGCGCCGGAAAAAGCGGGCCCCAATCACTGCCAGCAATGGCGCGCCCACGACGACCCCTAGCGCATAGGCACTGATCAGGTGCCCTACCTGTGGTTCAGTGACGCCGAGATCCTGCGACACATTGGGCATCAGACCCATGATGGCGAATTCGCCTGTCCCGATGGCAAAGCCGCCAAGCGCCAATGCGAATTCAATCAGGAAAATCCGGAGTCTTGTGGCTGGTTCGCTGCTCAAAAAGCTCTCCCTGGCACTGGTTCAAAGAGTAAAACCGGTAATTCTCACCGCTACCGGAACGAGATTCCATACGAATTACCACGGTGAGTTGGGTTACAAGCTCTCACCTGTTTGATTTGCCGCAACTGCGCAGCACCGGATCCTTGTAATTTTGCTGACAGCGTCAACTATAGGTATCAGAGATCAATTGTTGATCACCATGATGATCAGTAACGAGGAGTGCCATGGACTTCAAAGATTATTACGCCGTACTCGGTGTGAGCGAGTCTGCCTCCGCCGAGGAGATTAAAAAAGCCTACCGAAAGCTGGCACGAAAGTATCACCCGGATGTCAGCAAGGAAGAGGACGCCGACAGCAAGTTCAAGGATGTTGGTGAAGCCTACGAAGTACTGAAAGACCCCGAAAAACGGGCGGAATACGACCAGCTGCGCAAATATGGCGCGAGGGCCGATGGCTCCTTCGATCCACCGCCGGGCTGGCAAAGCGGGGCCGGATTCGGCGGCGGTGGTTACACCGAGGCCGACGCCCGCCAGTTCAGCGATTTCTTCGAGGAAATCTTCGGTGGCGGCCGCCGGGGCGGGTTTTCCGGCGGCTTTGGTGGTGGCGGTTTCCGCC
>JAWWAT010000594.1:0-2385 GCA_033721635.1 Marinobacter sp.
CCTGCCACTGGCCACATTGCTGGAGAACATTGCCGGGGTTTATCTGCCATTGCTTATGGGCAGTACGGTAATGGTCGCCCCCTTGCAGGATCTGGGCATGACCGGAAGCAGTGGGCTGGACATCGGCCGGCTGGTGCAGGGCATCAACGAACACCAGCCGCAGTCCCTGATTCTGGTGCCGGAACTGGCTATGGCGCTGGTGTCTGCGGCCGAACAGAAACATCTGGACAGTAATTCTTTCCGGTTTCTGGCGGTTGGTGGCGGACGGGTTTCGTCCGACCTGCTTGCCAGGGGGCGGGCAGTCGGCCTGCCCCTTTATGAGGGGTATGGCCTTTCCGAGTGCAGCTCGGTGGTTTCTTTGAACACACCCGAGACTGAGCGCGAAGGGACGGTGGGTAAACCGCTCTCCCATGTTCGGGTACGGGTGGATGACCGCGGACACATTCTGGTGGCCGGGAACACCCACCTGGGTTACCTGGGGGATGAACCGGCAGGGGATGAATGGCTGGATACCGGTGACCTGGGTTCCCGGGATGCCGGGGGTTTCCTGTCGGTGAGCGGTCGCGCGAAGAACCTTCTGATTACCAGCTTTGGTCGCAACATCAGCCCGGAATGGCTGGAGAGTGAACTCATCCAGGCGATAGGTGCCCGCCAAGCGGTGGTGTTTGGTGATGGCGATCCCCGCCCTTCCGCCCTCGTTGTGGTGCAGGATGGCCGCTCACCCGATGCGTTGCGCTCGCAGCTGGACGCTCTGAACAACAATTTGCCGGACTACGCCCGTTTGTCCGGTATCTATATCCGCCGTCAGCCATTGAGCCAGGCTGAGGGCTACCTGACTGCAAACGGCCGGCCTGTTCGCCAACAGATTCAGGCGGATCTGCCAACGCTGCTGGCCGGCGCATTTCCGATTTTCATGAACCTTTCGATATCCAATTCTGAACTTTCAAACCCGCCAGGAGGATCTTTCATGGCATTTTTCGATCGACTGCAGTCCGAAACTGCACAAGCCCGCGCCCACGTAACCGGTGCGCCTGTTATTGAGGCCATCCGCGAGGGCCGGTTTGACCTGAATGGCTATACCTGGTTTCTCACCCAAGCGTATCACCACGTGAAACACACCGTGCCCCTGATGATGGCCTGCGGTGGCCGCTTGCCCGAGCGTCTGGAATTTGTGCGCAAGGCGTTGGTGGAATACATCGAGGAGGAGTATGGCCATCATGAGTGGATCCTCAACGATCTTGCGGCCTGCGGAGAGGACAAGGAAGCCATTCGTCATGGCAGCCCGGATACCTCTATCGAGCTGATGGTCGCCTACCTCTATGACCGCATTAACCGCGGTAACCCGGCCGCCTTTTTCGGCATGGTTCAGGTGCTTGAGGGAACGTCGATCGAGCTGGCGACGCCGCTCGGTGAAGCCATCCAAAAGCAGCTGGGACTGCCGGATGAGGCGTTCAGCTATCTGTACTCCCACGGGGCGCTGGATCAGGAACATTTCGAATTCTTCCGCAACCTGATGAACGATATCACCGATCCGGAAGACCAACAGGCCATCATTGAAGCGGCACGCATGGTCTACCGTCTCTACGGCGATATGCTGCACAGCATCCCCCTGCCCGAAAGCCGGAAGGAGCAGCATCATGAGGCTGCATGACCGGGTGTTCCTGCTGCTGGGTGGCACCGGCGGTATTGGCAAGGCACTGGTGGAACCTCTGGTCAGAGCCGGTGCCCGGGTGATCATTGCTTCCCGGCACCCGGAAAAGCTTGAGCATCGTGAGGGTGTCTCGCTTGCTCACCTGGACCTGGCGGCGCCGGATCTCGACCAGCAGCTGGATCGCCTGGGCGATGCCTATCCGGACATTGATGGCGTTATCCACTGTGCCGGGCAGAACCGGTTTGCCAGCCTGGGCAATATGGCCGTCAGTGACCTGGACGCACAGATCGCCGTCAATCTCCGGTCAGCGATGATTGTGGCCAGACATTTCGCGCCAAGGTTTGAAAAAGCGGGTCAGGGAGCGCTGGTGTTCGTGGGTTCTACCTTCGGCAGCATCGGTTTCCCCGGTTACACCGCCTACTGCGCCAGCAAGTTCGGTCTGCGGGGCTTCACCGAAGCACTGCGCCGGGAGCTGGCTGATACCCCGGTCCAGGTCGTCTATGTGGCACCCCGCGCCACCGCCACGGACATGAATCCGGAAGCCGTGAACGAGCTCAACCGGGCCCTCGGCAATGCCATAGACGCGCCGGAAGCCGTGGCGGCGCAGATTCTGGCGGCCATGGAAAATGACGATCGCCGGCGTTTTCTGGGCTGGCCCGAGAAGTTGTTCGTGGTCATCAATGGCATTCTGCCCAAAATTGTCGACAAGGCGATGCTGAAGCAATTGCCGGTGA
>JAWWAT010000595.1:0-2383 GCA_033721635.1 Marinobacter sp.
AGGTACGAGGACTCATCGCAGAAGGTCAGGTTGGACTCTGTGTTGCCATAGCCGGCAAACGAAATAAACGACCAGTCCTTCCAGCCCATGAATTCCGGATACTCGTAAGCCGCGAACAGACTGAGTTCATCGTCCGAACGCTTCTTGTTGAAGAGAGCGCTGGCGCTGTTGTAATCCCGCTTGGTGAAACCTGCCGTCAGAACCAGTCTGTGCCGGCCCAGAATATTGAACCAGCTGACTTCAGCGCCATAGGCGTCGAAGCTGCTGGCACTGCCATCGGCGTCATGTTGAATGTAAATGGCAGAGGGTGAGATAAAGCTGGTCCGCGAGAGAGTGAAACGGTAGCTGCCCTTGGCGTAGTAGATCTCGGCGTCGCGAGCAAGATCGGTTCCTGCGGTCAGGTCATCCTCAACATCCGTCGTAACAAAGGCAAGGTCCAGACTAAAGTTTGAGCCGGAAATGCTGTTCAACTGCAGGCGATAGGCGTTACCCGATATGTCTGTCTCTTCTCTTGGCGTATTCAGCTCGTATGGGTCCTGCCAGGTTTCTCCCGAAATCACAGTGGGCAAAAAAGAAATATCCACTACCGTGCCGGAGCTTAGCCTGTGTTTATACCCCAGTTGCACAGCCAGGGTTCCAACCGCAATATCTTCCCTTGTCGTACCAAAATAAATCTGCTGGTTCAGTCCATCGCCAAACGTGTAGGCGATGTTGCCAAGTGGAGCGATCAGCCCCTCTGATTCGCTATCTGGCTTGTTCTCCAGGGAACTGATGGTCGCATCGCCATCGACGTTAAAGTTAGACGTTGAAGAGATGATCCCCGCATTCAGCGAGATTTCACCACTGACCCCCTTTTGAGGAGGCGCCGGTTGCGCGAAGGCAGGGATCGCGATGAAAAGGGCCGGCAGGGCGAGGTACTTTTTCATTCTGGAGCTCCACTGTTATGACGAACGGGGTGTCGGTGCGTTCATGGCACGCAATCGGTGTCTTCTCCACCTGATACGACTAGGCTGGCGAGGCATAGTTCGATATCAGACAGGCGTTGGTGAGAGATACGATCACTGTTGATCTGGAAGGCAATGCTAATTCCATTACTGGCATAATGACGGAGACTGGAGCTGTAGCCCGGGATCCAGCCACCATGACCGTAGACCGGTGCAAGCGGGCCCGATCGGGAGATGGTGACACCGAGGCCATAATAAGTCCCGGGCATGTCTTCGCCGATCGGAACAGGCTGGAGCATTGTGTTCAGGATCTCTTCTGACACTCCTTGTCCGCCAAACAAGGCAGCCCCCCATTGTGCCAAGTCACGGGAAGTGCTGATCAGTCCGCCGCCGGTCCACTCCAGCGCCGGGTTCCACTTCATAACGCCATTATCGTCGGTTGTTTTTGCCGGGAAAGCAAAGGGGTTGTCCTCAGCAACGTACCCGGCAGCCAGGTCCTGAAGCGTGCGTTTGTTAGAGGCGCTTGTTGCCGTGAGTCCCAGTGGTTCGAGAAACCGGTCGTGAACCTCTTCGTAATAGACTCGGCTTGTGATGGCCTCAATGACAAGCCCGATGAGAATATAGCCGGTGTCTGTGTAAGCCCATTGCTCGCCCGCTGGAAACAGTGCTTCTGCGTCCAGGACGAAACCGACAAGTGTTTCGGGTGTAAATGGGTTTCCGGGTTCCGCCCAGCGGTGTGAGACCGCTTCTGCAAAGGCTGGCAGGTACACATGGTTCGGTAAGCCGGATGTGTGGTTAAGTAGTTGGCGAACCGTCAGGCTTTGATAGTTCGGCAACCGCCGGAACCAGCTGTTCTGGCCCAGCCAGGTCGATACGCGGGCGTCCAGATCTATGTTGCGTTCCTGTGCGACCGACACCATGGTGGCGGCGACGAACGTCTTGCCGATGCTCGCGGCCAACATTCTCGACTCCGTCGTCATTGGCTCGCGACCTTCTGCATCGGCCCAACCGGCTGCTGCCGAGTGCGAAGTGCCATCAGGAAGCACGTAACTGGCGGTTATTCCGGGAAAGTCGTACTCGCTCTGAAATCGCTCCAGTGCACTCGAGAAAGCGGCCTCCAGGGGCGTATTGGCTGTTCGCTCAGCGATGGCCAGGCAGGAGGTCAACCAGGGCAGGCTTACCAGAAGTGACATTTTGAGGCCGGAAACCAGGCCTCTTCGGAAAGTCATGGATGCGTTCACTGTTTGTCCGGAACAACCTCGACAACGCTATCGGTGCGCGTGAACATACTCTCCCGATGTAACCAGACGATGACAATGGCAATCAACGCAAAAACATAGGTGTCATAGGGCTGGGCGTCGGGCCAGACTGGATTGATGAGCATGAAGTGAAAGACTCCGGGGAGGAGTATGCTTCCCCGAGAAGCATTGAACAGAGGG
>JAWWAT010000596.1:0-2382 GCA_033721635.1 Marinobacter sp.
ACCTGCTTTTCACTGACCTCACCGGTTTCCTTATCTTTCACCAGCATGGTGGCGTCGAAAGGCACAATCTCATCGTCAAACTTGCCAGCCTGCTGGGCAGCCGCCGTGCGCTGCTGGGAAATCAGCGAGTACTCATCCTGGGCTTCACGGCTGACATTGTAGCGCTTGGCCACAATATCCGCCGTCTCGATCATCGAAAGGTACAGCTCGGGCTTATTCTTCATCAGCCACTCGTTGGTGGCGTGAAAACTGTTGATCTTCTCGTTCTGCACCAGGGAAATGGACTCGACGCCACCGGCTACCATGGCCGGCACCTTCTCGGACACGACCCGCTGTGCCGCCAGTGCAATGGACTGCAACCCCGAGCTACAGAACCGGTTGATGGAGAACCCGGCAGTAGTCACCGGAAGACCGGCGCGAACGGCCGCCAGACGGGCAATGTTTCGGCCCTGGGCGCCCTCCTGGAAGGCCGCGCCCATGATTACATCTTCAACAATGGCCGGATCGATGCCGGCACGATCGACGGCGTGTTTGATCACGTGCCCCGCCAGATCGACACTGTGGGTGTTGTTCAAGGAGCCCCGGTAGGATTTACCCAGGCCAGTGCGGGCGGTTGAGACGATAACGGCGTCAGACATAACAATACTCCTGCTTAATCGGTCGTGGGGCGTGGTGTCTTTTCCGTCGGGAAAAGATGTCTGAGCGAAGCGAGTTGCTTTTCCCAGAGGAAAAGACACCCCGCCCCGCGACCAGCCCCAAAGCTACAATTTAAAGGTCGCCAAAGCTCTTGCCTTCACTAACCAGCTTCTCGAGCAGAGCCGCCGGCTCCCACTGCTCACCACCAACGGTATCCTGGTAGTTCTTTACCGCCGAAAGAATCGTATCCAGACCTTCCTGATCGGCCCAGAACATGGGACCACCGCGATAAGCCGGGAAGCCGTAGCCGTAAATCCAGACAATATCGATATCCAGCGGACGATCGGCGACACCCTCCTCGAGGATCTTGGCGCCTTCGTTGATCATCACGTACATACAGCGTTCCAGGATCTCCTGGTCGGTGATCTCCCGCGGCGTGATTCCCTGCTCCTTGCGGAACTCCTCGATCAGCTGCTCCACCTCCGGATCCGGGATCGGCTTGCGGCTGCCTTCCTCATACTTGTATACACCTGCCTGGGTCTTCTGACCAAGACGGCCCTGTTCGGCGAGTTTGTCCATCCAGCTTGCGGGAATGTCCTCGCCTGACTTGCGACGCTCTTCGCGGATGCGGTAACCCACATCAATCCCGGCCAGATCGGACATTGCAAACTGCCCCATCGGGAAGCCGAGATCGGTCAGCACCTTGTCGACCTGTTGCGGTGTGGCGCCCTCGTCTACAAGCGACATGGCTTCGGTGCCGCGCTTGTGGAGCATCCGGTTGCCGACAAAGCCGTAGCAGTTGCCCACCATGACACCGACTTTCTTGATCTTCTTGGCAACCGCCATCACCGTGGCTTTGACTTCATCGGAGGTCTTGCTGCCACGCACGTTCTCCAGCAGCTTCATCACATTGGCCGGGCTGAAGAAGTGCATACCTACCACGTCTTCCGGTCGCTTGGTGGCGGACGCAATCTCGTCGATATCCAGGGTTGAGGTGTTGGAGGCCAGAATCGCACCCGGCTTGCACACCTCGTCGAGCTTGGCAAAGATTTCCTTCTTGATGGCCATGTTCTCGAACACCGCTTCGATCACCAGGTCAACGTCCCGGAAATCGTCGTAGGTGAGGCTCGGGGTGATCAGCGCCATGCGCTGCTCCACCTGCTCCTGGGTCAGCTTGCCCTTCTTCGCGGAGTTCTCATAGTTACGGCGGATAATCGCCAGGCCCTTGTCCAGGGCATCCTGCTTGACCTCAACGATGGTGACCGGAATGCCCACGTTGACGAAGTTCATGGCAATACCGCCACCCATGGTGCCGGCGCCAATAATGCCAACGCTCTTCACATCACGAACCGGCGTATCCTTGGGCAACCCTTTGACCTTGGAGACCTCACGCTCGCCAAAGAACGAATGGATGAGGCCAGCGCGCTGGGGCGACTCCATGCACTCCATGAACAACTCCCGCTCGCGCTTCATGCCTTCCTCGAAGGGCAGGTTGAACGCCGCTTCCACTGCATCGACACACTTGAACGGGGAAAACAGGCCCCGGGCCCGCTTCTTCAGCTCGTCACGGAACTGGTCAAAGACATCGCTGCCCTTGGCCGCCTCGATCTTGTCGGTGATATCGCGAACCCGGCGTACCGGCTTACCCTCGTCGACCACTTTCTGCGCGTAGGCCATGCCAACAGCGCGGATATCGTCGCCATCTTCCACGGCATCCAGAATGCCCAGGGCCTGGGCATCCTTGGC
>JAWWAT010000597.1:0-2361 GCA_033721635.1 Marinobacter sp.
GATAAAGCCGACCCGATGATTACCAACCAGACTGATGGCAATCATCAGTGACAGGACCAGACCAAAGCCTAGGCCAAGGCGTTTCGCAACGGTGAGCTGGCCAAACATGTGGAGAACTCCGATTTTTATAGAATGAAGCTACGTGTTCTCTATAAAAGGCAGTCTGGATCAATCAATAGAGGAAAACTTCCGGTTTTTTGACAATGCTTTTCATTACTGCAATCAATCTTTACATCCGATTCCTGCTCCCCTTGCAACTGGTCAGGCTTTGACCGATGGTAAAAGGCAGTTTCCCGCTGATTACATTCACGATACGGAGGTCTCCACATGAGTGTTCTTCTTCTGCTGATCAGTGCCCTGGTGCTGATCTATCTGGGTATTGGCGGCACCAGCGCCGCAGCTGTCATGTCCATCGCGACCGTGGTGGGTCTGTTCCAGGACGATTGGCACCTGATCAGCATTCTCTGTGGCGGCGCCCTGCTGGCGTTGGCGCTGGTCCTGGTTATCCCGGGCGACTTGCGCCTCGACAAACTCAGCCGGCCCCTGCTTGGCTGGGTGCGCAGCCGATTGCCCAAACTCTCGGATACCGAAGCCGAAGCCCTCAAATCCGGCTCGGTGGACTGGGACGGTGAACTCTTCTCCGGCAAGCCCAAATGGAACAAGTTGCTGGACGCCAAGCCCGCGCATCTGACGAGCGAGGAGCAGGCTTTCCTGGACGGCCCCGTGGAAAAGCTCTGCGCCATGCTCGACGACTGGAAAATTACCCACGAGCAATACGACCTGCCAGACAAGGTCTGGAAGTTTATCCGTGAGAACGGCTTTTTCGGGCTGGTGATTCCGAAAGAGGACGGCGGCCTGGGGTTCTCCAACACCGCCCACTCGGAAATCGTGATGAAGATTTCCACCCGCAGCGTGTCGGCCGCGGTCACCGTGATGGTGCCGAACTCCCTCGGCCCGGGCGAGTTGCTGATGCACTACGGCACCGATGAGCAGAAACAACATTATCTGCCCAGACTGGCCGGCGGCGATGAGATTCCCTGTTTTGCCCTTACCTCTCCGGTAGCCGGCTCGGACGCCGGCGCCATTCCGGACAAGGGCATCGTCTGCAAGGGCCAGTGGAACGGCAAGGAAGTGCTGGGCCTGAAAGTCACCTGGAACAAGCGTTACATCACTCTCGCGCCGGTGGCGACACTGATCGGCCTGGCCATCAAAGTCTACGATCCGGACAAGCTGCTGGGCGATTCCGATGAAATCGGTGTGACCTGTGTACTGGTGCCGAAAGACACGGATGGCGTCAACGCCGGTGCCCGCCACCTGCCCATGAATACCGTCTTCATGAACGGCCCGACCTGGGGGACAGACGTTTTCATACCCATGGAGCAGGTCATCGGCGGCCAGGACATGCTCGGCAAGGGCTGGACCATGTTGCTGGAATGCCTGTCCATCGGGCGCTCCATTTCCCTGCCCGCCCTTGGCACCGGTGCCGGCAAGGTGGCCAGCCTGGCCACCGGCTCCTATTCCTACACCCGGGAACAGTTCGGCCGCACCATCAGCCAGTTTGAAGGCGTGCAGGAAGCCCTGGAGCCCATTGCCGGCTACACCTACATGATGGACGCAGCCCGGCTGCTGACCTCCGGCATGCTGGATCGGGGCGTAAGACCCTCGGTACCGTCTGCGGTGCTGAAATACCGCAATACCGACCTGATGCGGGAAGTCATCAACCACGCCATGGACGTGGTGGCGGGCCGGGGCGTGATCACCGGCCCCCGCAACTTCCTGGCCCGGGCCTACCAGGCGGTGCCCATCGGGATCACCGTTGAAGGCGCCAATATACTCACCCGCAGCCTGATGATCTTCGGCCAGGGTTCTATCCGCTGCCATCCTTTCATTGTCGAGGAAATCGAAGCGGCGGGCATGGACGATGAGGACAAGGCGGCCAAGAAGTTCGATGGAATTTTCTACCAGCATCTGGCGCACACAACCCGCAACGCCCTGCGGGCATTGCTGCTGGGTCTGACCCGAGGCTGGATCGAATCTGTGCCCCGGCAGGGTGACATCAAGCCCTGTTACCGTCAGCTGGCCCGGTTCTCCGCGGCTTTCGCCCTGATGACCGATGTTACCCTGCTGACCGTTGGCGGTGGCCTCAAGGCTCGCCAGCGGCTCTCCGGCCGCATGGCTGACTGTCTCGTTCAGTTGTATTACGCCACGGCCGTCATCAAGCAATGGCACGAGGAAGGCTACCCGGACGATCAGCGGCCTCTGGTTGAGTGGTGCCTGAAGACCTGTTTGCGGGATCTTCAGGGCTCCATGCGCGAAGCCATCATCAACTTCCCGGTACCGGCCCTGCGCTGGCCCTTGCGC
>JAWWAT010000598.1:0-2348 GCA_033721635.1 Marinobacter sp.
AGTTCACCTTTCCTCGATGTCTGAAGTGATCCATTTTGTCGGTGTCCGGCTTTGGATATTGGTAGTCGGTTTATTGCTTACCTCGGCCACCCTCGCTGAGTCAGAATTGGCCGGCAAACCCCTTCGTATTGCCTATGTCGATTTCCCACCCATCACGTATCAAGCCAGCGATGGCAGCGCTGCAGGCAGCTTTATAGAGATTACCCGGAAGGTGGCTGTCGAAGCGGGATACGAACCGGAATTTCTCTATTTGCCGATCAGCCGGGTGTACCTGTACCTGCGTAACGGCCGGATTGACGTTTGGCCAGGTTCAACTAACGTTCCGGCCCTGAACGGCGAGGTTCTCGAGACCTGGGTGAGTCCATTCGCGACCCAGCTCAGCGCTTGGTATTTGGAGGGGACGGAACCCCTCAACCATTTTGATCAGTTGCAGGGCAAGACAGTGATCACGATTGGCGGATACACTTATGGAGGGCTCTTGTACTGGCTGGAAGCTGAAGGCTCCATTGACGTGACTGAGGCACCGAATTATCGGGCCGCTTTGGAAATGCTCAAACTTGGCCGCGGGCATTACCTGTTTGGTCATCGCGATCCGGTTCTGGAAACGCTGACGATGCCCGGGGATGAGAAGATTCGTGAATCGGAGATCCGTTTGAGGAATCTGACCTGGCTGTTTTCGCTTGCCAATCCCCGGGCAGCGATCCTGCGCGAAGAGTTCGATGATGCTTATATCCGTTTGGCTGAAAAGGGTGAAGTACCCCCGATACGAAGGTTTGGCGAAAGCTTTGTAATCCCCGGATTTCCCGAGCAATATCGTTAATATTGGGCAGTGCTCAGGAGCCCGGGTTCAGTAGGATGTCCCCATACCAGGCGGTCGCTTTATCGCCGGTGTTGTCCGAATCCGACATGATGGCAATACCCACCACCGGTGGTGGTTCCTCGCCAAACGCTTCTCGATAGTCGGCCATGATATCCCGCTCCACCATGACCCATTCGCCGACCTGTTCTGATCCGGAATTAACGGCAATCATCATGGTTTTCTCAGTGTACGGGTTGGGCACAATCTCGCCCTTCGGGAGAGTATTGGCCCAGATGTAGTTGAGGGCATTGCCCGGCAGGGACTCACCGAATAACACCTCGACGGTCTTGCGTTTAGCGCGCTCGAAAAAGCCTGCTTTCTCGGGCTGGAACTCAAAGGCAACGTAGATTCTGGCAGGGTAATCGTCCCCGGACTTTTCCCGGGCATTGCCTTGTTCGAAAACGTTCGAGACCTTCCAGCGCCACTGCAGAATCAACGAATCGGTGGGCTCCAGTCTGACCCGTGCGATCAGACCAGACGCTCCGCCGTCCGTGGTCGCTCGCACTACTTGCTGACCGTCTTCGGTTATCAGTTCATAGCGACTGTGCTGGTCGATTTTGGGGAATTCCAGAGGTTCCCAACCGTCATTGAGGGACTGCATCCGTGAAAAGGGTGTCAATGCGGCTTCCTGCGAGCTGGCGGGCGCAGACAGTATTAAGGAAATGAGGAGCAGGCCCCAGATTGTTCTGTACCCGACCTTCTCCATAGTGCCTCTCCTCTATCAGGGTATTTCCGTTGCAGACAGATGTTTTACTGGAAAGTGCCTTGTCCTGTAAAAGCTACCCGTATATAGTGTTTATATCCTTGGTCAAATACCAGATGTAGTGATCAGTGCGTAACCAACTCGGTCAACGTGTGATCATTTCAGCCACTCTGGTATCGGGAATCCGGTGAGACTCCGGAACTGACGCGCAGCGGTATTGGGGAACAAGCGTGGCATCAAGACACTGGCGAGAGCCGGGAAGTCGCCACACGAGGCCGAATCGAACGATTCACGCCCCTGAGTCCGAAGACCTGCCAGGGATATGGAGCCTTAGGGCTTCTGACTGCACCTTCGCGACTCAGGGTGAGCAGACCGGTTATGCCCAGCCATTTCTATGGCGAGGTGTGCCCCTGCGTACGCGATGGTGAAAGGAAATCAACGCGTATTCAGGAGAACACACATGTCTGCCTCAGCTCTGGCCGAACCACGGCCAACCTCGTACACCGACACCGAATCCCTACAGGTCATCAAGCGTAATGGCACCCTTGTGGGCTTCGATCCGTCGAAGATCAGCGTTGCCGTTACCAAAGCGTTCCTGGCTGTTGAGGGTGACGGGGCCGCCGGTTCTGCCCGTATCAACGATGCCGTACATCGGGTGACCGAACAGGTGATCCAGGCGATTGGCCGGCGCCTCAAGGCCGGTGGCAAGGTGCACATCGAGGACATTCAGGACCAGGTGGAGCTGGCCCTGATGCGGGCGGAGGAGCAGAAGGTGGCCCGCGCCTA
>JAWWAT010000599.1:0-2346 GCA_033721635.1 Marinobacter sp.
AGCGGGCTCGCCAGCCAGCTTTATACGTATGGCAGGCGCGGTGTTGACTGCGGATTCGCCCAGAGTGTTGAGCTCCACCGTCTTTTCCGGAGATGCGAAGACCAGAGCGACACAAGTGATCACGAATGCCAGAAGCAAAAGTGCCCACCGGAAGGGCGGCTGTTGCGGCATCATGGGCCAGGCTCCGTCAACAGCAGGATATCCCGGTATCCGGCTTCCTCAAGCAATCGGAAGAGTGCCTCCAGATCCGCCATGGTGATGCGCTCGGCGGCGGCGATTTTCAGGGGTTGCTCTTCGACAGGCTCTGGAAGTCTGGCAACCAGGGATTCCCTGTCGAGCAGCTCGCCATCCACTTTCCACTCGCCCTCGGCACTGACAATCATGTCCGCATGGGGCGACTGCCGGTCCTCAGCCTGCTGCGTGGGGGGCAATTCCGGAAGTGGGTCGTCGGTCAGTTGGCCGGCAACGATGAAAAACATCAGCAGCAGGAACACAAGGTTGATCAACGGCAGAAGTGCATCTTCCACGCGTTCCATCAAGGTTTTGCCGGAGGTAAACGGAGGTGGAACCAGATCGCTCATGGTGTCTTTGCGTTTGTCCGCTTCCAGTGGGTGTCGACACCGCTGTCCGTCAAAGTGCTGAGGGCCGCGGTGAAGGCCCCAAGAGGTGTCTCGCCGGTCGTCGATAGGTTCACTTCGGTAATGCCCGCTTCGGAAAGCTTGGTGACCAGTTGGCCTGGGGCTAACGTCTGGCCCTGCCAGCTTACGTCACCGTTGGCTGTTACCATCAGCTCGGGCAGCGGCTCGCCAGTGATCGGGCTGCGGTTCGAGGTGTTGTTGGCCAGCTCCAGATAATCCACGGGCAATAGCCGAGTGGTCAGCATAAAGAACACCAGGAGTATGAACACCACGTCGATCAGGGGCGTAATCCGTATCGGAATCGGACGACTTGGTCTCGGTTCAACCAGTTGCATGGGCGAATCGCTGACCCCGGACGGTTGAATAGCGATCAGACTCCTCGCCGGAGGTCTCTGTATCAAGCTGCTTTGCCGGCGCCTGGTACGACGTGTCTGCCGCGTCCAGAGTTTGCTCCGGCACGATGTGCAGAATCGAAACCAGCGTGCTGTTGATGGTCTTGTGGATGCGTCGCAGTCGGAATTCGATCCAGGCAGCCAGCGCGGCAAACGGTATGGCCACGACCAGGCCTGCGGCGGTGGTGGTCAGGGCTTCGTATATGCCGCCACTGAGCTGAGTGGCGTTGGCACGGCCTTCGGTTGCCGCCATGGCGCTGAAGGCCTCCATCATACCCAGTACGGTGCCAAGCAGACCGAGCAATGGCGCCAGGGCTGCGATGACTTCAATAATCTTGAGGGGCGCCTCGAACGGCTCGAGAGAATGTTGCGCATCCCGCGCGGCGGTTTCCCGAATCTGGCGATCATCCTGGCCGTTCTGAATAGCCTCAATCGTATCGGTGACAAGGCGCTGCAGTGGATTCATCTGCCCCCATCGTCCGGCCTGATGTCGAACCTCGGACGGTCGGACTGACGCCGGATCCCTCTGCCAGTTCATTACGGTTTTTTTAAGCCGGCCAGACAAACGCGGCGCATAGAGGGCCCCGAGAAGCATCAGATACACGAAGGTAACGAAGCCAATGACCGCAAGCACCACCAGAACAATCATGACAGGGCCACCCATATCAATAAGTTGGGTGATCGGGCCGGAATTCAGGGGCAACGTGAGGTCCGTCATGCGAAGAGTTCTCAATGTGCAAAAATGGAACTAAATAATAACGATTATCATTGGTTTTGCAAGCATGTAACCTGACTTGGCCAACCCCTCTGTTAAACTTAAGCCAGTCATAAGAGTCACAAAAAGCGCCTAAAAAACGGAGGTCAGTTCATTACCGGTTGTCGAACCCGCCACGGGGTCTGGAAGTTATGATGATCAAAAATTGGTTGGGCAGCCTGGCGAATCGGGCCGTCGCTCTGGTGATTGTCGCGATCATCCTCACGGCCTCGCTGGTGACCGTCGCCGGTTTCTTGCTGAGCCGTTCTGAGCTGGAACAGCAAGCCCGTAACCAGGTGGAAACGATTGCCACGCTTATTGCCGGGGAGCTGGACGACAAGCTGGCCCTTCGCCTCGAAGCGCTTAACCACGTAGCCCAGAGCCTGACCATGTCCAGCGATGTCCTGGACGCAAGGGCCCGAGTTCTGGTTCGACGGCAAACCGCCCTGGAGCATCTGTTCGATGCGGTCTACCTGATGGATGAAAATGGTCTGGTCATAGCCGAACATCCGGAGAATTACCGCCAGGCTGGGCTGAATGTCAGTAACCGCGAGTATTTCCG
>JAWWAT010000600.1:0-2320 GCA_033721635.1 Marinobacter sp.
CGGCGTTGGTGGACAGATTACCGCCAAGCTGACTGGAGCCGGCCGAGGCAAAGTCCACCGGGTAATAGAGGCCGTTATCCTCAGCCGCATTCTGCAGTTGCTCAGTCACAACACCGGCCTGGCAGCGAACGGTACGGTCACTGGCGTTGAAATCCAGAATCTGGTTCATGTTATCGAACGCCACAACCACTTCGCCGTTGGCCGCCACCGCGCCAGCACTCAGGCCAGTCCTGCCACCGGATGGCACCAGTGCCACCTGGTTTTCATTGGCGAACCTGACCAGCGCCTGCACCTGCTCGGTGGTTTTGGGCAACACGATCGCCAGGGGCTTGGGTGGATAGATCTTGGTCCAGTCCTTGCCATAGGTGTCCAGATCCGCCGGATCGGTCAGTACTTTACCGGGGGCATCACCGGAAGCCATGAGGTCTTTGAGGGAAGCAATGATCTGTTCGGGATTCATGGATTTTTCGGTCTCGTCAGGTTTGGGCCGGAGCATCCTGCAACAGGAATCACAGACAGTTGATTCAGGCGAACCGGCGCGCTGTGAAAATCTGCGTTTATGGTATCATACCGCCCCTGTTCTGTGAGCCAGCCCCGACGATCACTGGCTACAGGTCATTTCACGTGACGAAAGGTTCGGAAGCAAGCCCATGTCAAATACGTCTCTTGAGAAGAGCAAAATCCGTATCCTGCTGCTGGAAGGCGTGCATCAATCTGCCATTGATACCCTGAATGCTGCGGGCTATACCAACATCGAGTATCTGACTCACTCGCTGGCTGAGGAAGAGCTTATCGAGAAGATTGCCGATGCGCACTTCATCGGTATCCGCTCGCGCACCCAGCTGACCGAGAAAGTATTTGAAGCCGCCAAGAAACTGGTGGCAGTGGGCTGCTTCTGTATTGGCACCAACCAGGTGGATCTGCAGGCAGCTACCCGCCGCGGCATCGCAGTATTCAATGCGCCCTTCTCCAACACCCGGAGCGTCGCTGAGCTGGTCCTGGCCCAGGCCATCCTGCTCCTGCGTGGTGTTCCTGAGAAGAACGCCAAGGCCCATCGCGGTGAATGGCTGAAATCCGCCAAGGACAGCTACGAAATCCGCGGCAAGAAGCTGGGCATCATCGGTTACGGCAACATT
The DNA here is from genome assembly GCA_033721635.1 of Marinobacter sp. Classification (GTDB taxonomy): domain Bacteria; phylum Pseudomonadota; class Gammaproteobacteria; order Pseudomonadales; family Oleiphilaceae; genus Marinobacter. Next base: position 1,137 of record JAWWAT010000600.1, read on the forward strand.
GGTACCCAGTTCAGCGTCCTGGCCGAAGGTCTGGGCATGGATGTGTATTTCTACGATGTGGTCTCCAAACTGTCGATCGGCAATGCTACCCAGGTAGGCACCCTCCAGGAGCTGCTTAACATTGCCGATGTGGTCAGCCTGCACGTACCGGAAACGCCGGCCACCAAATACATGTTCAAGGCTGAACAGTTCGCCCAGATGAAACCCGGCAGCATTCTGATGAACGCTTCACGGGGCACGGTTGTCGACATCGACGCCCTGGCCGACGCGCTGGGCAGCGGCAAGCTGCTGGGCGCTGCCATCGACGTATTCCCGGTTGAACCGAAATCCAACGATGAGGAGTTTGTTTCTCCGTTGCGGGAATTCGACAATGTGATCCTGACCCCCCACGTGGGCGGTTCCACCATCGAAGCCCAGGAAAACATCGGTCGGGAAGTGGCGGAAAAGCTGGCCATGTACAGCGACAACGGTACGTCCGTTTCTTCCGTGAACTTCCCGGAAGTGGCCTTGCCGTCCCACCCGAACCAGCACCGCCTACTGCACATTCACGAGAACGTGCCGGGTGTGATGTCCGAAATCAACCAGGTATTCTCCGAGAACGGCATTAACGTATGCGGGCAGTACCTGCAAACCAAGGAAGACATCGGTTACGTGGTCGTGGATGTGGACAAAGAGTACGGCGAACTGGCTCTGGAAAAGCTGCTCAAGGTGAAGGGAACAATTCGCTGCCGCGTCCTGTTCTGATTCACGGCCTGGCATAAAAAAACCGGAGCACAAGCTCCGGTTTTTTTATGGTTGCGAAGCGCCCTGCTTACTGCATGGGCACCAGCGTTAGCTCAACGCGACGATTCTGCTCTCGACCCGCAGCGGTATCGTTGGACGCCACCGGGTAGCGCTCACCGTAACCGACAGCACGGGTACGCTTGGGCTCGATCCCCTGGTTCAGCAGGAAGTCGCGCACAGAAGAAGCGCGACGCTCACTAAGCAGCTGGTTGTAGCTATCCGAGCCTGAGCTGTCAGTGTGCCCCTCGATCTGGATGATGGTCTTGTCATATTCCTTCAGGACCAGAGACACAGACTCGAGGGTGCTGCTGAACGACGGTTTGATGGTCGATTCGTTCAGATCAAAGGTGATATTCCCCGGCATCACCAGCTCGATCTCATCCCCATTGCGTACCACGCGA
>JAWWAT010000601.1:0-2320 GCA_033721635.1 Marinobacter sp.
ACGCTCTGCCGCCAGTTCCTGCATCAGCTGGAAAAAGCCCTGGCCTTCGCCCGGGCCGATCAAGTTTGCTGCAGGCACTCTCACGTCCTGGAAGAACAGCTCGGACGTGTCCTGGGCCTTCATGCCTACCTTGTTAAGGTTCTGGCCTTTCTCGAAACCTTCCCATGCAGTTTCCACCATGAACAGACTGATGCCTTTGGCGCCTTCCTTCGGGTCGGTCTTGGCGACCACAATGACCACATCGGCAAGCTGGCCGTTGGTGATGAAGGTTTTGGAACCATTCAGCACGTAATGGTCGCCGTTTTTCACCGCCGTGGTTTTCACGCCCTGCAGGTCCGAGCCGGCACCCGGCTCCGTCATGGCAATGGCGCCGATCATTTCGCCGCTGGCCAGTTTGGGCAAATAGTAATTTTTGAGCTCGTCGGAGCCGTAGTTGAGTACATACGGCGCAACAATGTCAGAGTGAAGGCCCCAGCCTATACCCGTCAAGCCGGCCCTGGCCACCTCTTCGATCAATACCGCGCTGTACCGGAAATCGGCACCTACACCGCCAAACTCCTCAGGCAGGCAGGGACACAGAAAACCCAGATCACCGGCCTTCCGCCATAGTTCGCGGCTAACCTGGCCGTCTTTCTCCCACTGATCATGGTAAGGCGCTGCCTCCGTTTCCAGGAACTTGCGAACGGAATCGCGGAAGCCTTCAAGGTCGGCGTCGAAGAGGGTACGTGGAATCATGGTGAACCTCGGTGAATAACCTGTGTTGTGATTGTCGTTCACCAAGTCTCTGCCCGGAGGCCCATTTGCTCAATGATGAAAAGCATCAATCGGGCTGACCAAAACCATCGTCCGGAGCAGCGTCAGCCCTTGCGCTTGTCCTCAGCGCGGGCCTCGCCCCAGCGGGGCATCAGGTCTTGGGGCAGGCTCAAATGGTCAAGGATGCGGGCAACAATAAAATCCACCAGATCCTCAAGCGACTGTGGTTTGTGGTAGAAGCCGGGGCTGGCCGGCATGATGACGGCACCCATGCGGGTCAGTTTCAGCATGTTCTCCAGGTGCACCTCGGAGAATGGCGCCTCCCGGGGCACCAGAATCAGCGTACGCCGCTCCTTCAAGGCCACATCACCTGCGCGCTCGATCAGGTTGTTGCTGGCGCCAGTTGCCAGGGCCGACAGCGTGCCGGTGCTGCAGGGGCAAACCACCAGCGGGGCTTTTTCCCCGGAGCCGGAGGCCGGCGGTGCGAACCAGTCTTCGCGGCCGAACACCAGAACCTGGCCCTGCTCCGCGCCGGCATAGGCCGAGAGGGTCTCCTGCATCGCCGGCGGCGTTCCCGGCAGTTTGAGGTCGGTTTCGGTGGCGATCACTACCTGCGCGGCTCGGCTAACCATCACATTCACCCGGCAACCGGCCGTTACTAGGCACTGCAGCAGGCGCAGGCCGTACTGGGCACCGGACGCGCCGGTAAAGGCCAGGTTAACGGTGTTTGGCCGGTTCTGGGGATTGTTCATGGATATCGTCACTTGTCAGTCGGATGAAGTTACCGGACGCGCCGGATCAGCCACGGATACGCTCAAGCTCGGCTATGAGTTTACCGTGAATACCGCCAAACCCGCCGTTGCTCATGATCACAATGTGGCAGGGGCTGGGAAGATCTTCCAGAGTGCGAGCCAGCAAGCCCTCCACCGTGGCCTCCACCCGGTGCTGATCGGAACCGGCATTCAGCGCCTGCCAACCGGCAATCAGTTCCGGCAGCCAGTCCATATCGTTCAGATTGGCCCACAGTATCCGGTCCGCGGTTTCCGCGCTGGGCAACAGCGTCTGCTGGTGGACGCCCTGTTTCATGGTGTTTGAGCGTGGCTCAATCAACGCCAGGATGGGCTCGTCACCCACCTGATTGCGCAAGCCCTCAAGAGTGGTGGCAATGGCCGTCGGATGGTGGGCGAAATCGTCGTAGACACGAACGCCGTCTATGTCCGCGAGCAGTTCCATACGTCGCTTGACGCCCGAGAACCGGCACAGGGCCGCTACCGCATGGTCCGGGGTAACGCCGACATGGCGTGCGGCCGCAATAGCAGACAGGGCGTTGCGAACATTGTGAAGGCCGGTCTGATCCCATTTCAGGGTCGCCACCGGTTGCTCGTGATGGATGACCAGAAAACGACTGCCATCCTCCGATAGCAGCTCGGCCCGCCAGTCCGACATGCGCGGGGTCTCGCTGCCAATGGCGGTATCCTGGACCGGGCTCCAACAGCCCAGTGCAAGCGCATTATCCAGGTGACCGTCCACTGCCGGGCGGATGATCAGGCCCTGCGAAGGAACGGTC
>JAWWAT010000602.1:0-2304 GCA_033721635.1 Marinobacter sp.
AGAAGACGAGTGAGTGCTTTCAGGTCTGTGCGGACCTTGGCGGCAAAACGTTCAAACTCTTCCGGCGCAAATTCCGTTGTCTTGATCGACAGTCCCACGGCAACGTCTTCTCCAGCGCTAACTTACCTTGATAGTAGTGGAAGATACGCTGGGCACCAATGCGCATAGAGATTCTGTCCAGGGTTGCATCCCGCTGGTCGGATCAGCCTCGCGGCGGTATGCCCTCATTGCGGATTGCCGAATGGCGGACCACCTGATTTCGGCCGCCGGATTTGGCCGCATAAAGGGCTTTGTCGGCGAGGACCAGAAGCGTGTCCAGCTCATCGCCACCTTCCGGATTAAGGCATGCCACGCCAGCGCTGATACTCAGGGTAATCTTGCCCCTCTCCAGTGGCAGGGCCTCGTTGTTAATGCTTCGGCGCAGTCGCTCGGCGACTTCGGCCGCTGCGTCTTCATCGGTATTTTCCAGCAGGACGGCAAACTCCTCACCGCCGAGTCGGGCCAGAATGTCCGTGTCGCGCAGTGCATGCTGTGCCATCGCACTCAGGTGAATCAGTGCCTTGTCGCCTACGGCGTGGCCATAGGTGTCGTTTACTTTCTTGAACAGGTCGGCGTCGAACATGATGGCGGACAGCGGTTTGCCGGCACGGATGGATTTTTTCAGGGCCGTTCGGCCAAGTTCGAAGAAATAGCGCCGGTTGTTCAACCCGGTCAGGGCATCTGTTCGCACGGTTTCCTCGAGGCGCTGGTTGGCCTCTTCCAGTTCCTTTGTGCGCTCGGCAACTCGATGCTCCAGGGTGGCATTCAACTCATTCATCTGCCGGGTTTTCCTTGTCAGTCGCTCAACCAGGTCGCGCAACACGGTGGAAAGGACCCGCACTTCTTCGTAGTCGTTGCGAAGCTGTATCGGGGCAGACGGATTGTCCGGGGCCAGGCGATCTGCCTCTTGCGCCATCTTCAACAGTGGACGGGTGATTCGCCGGGCGTTGTAGGCGGCAAAGACGATGAGCAAAAGGGTCAACAACACGCCGGCGAAAATGAGCGTGTTGCGAAGGGATTGGGCTGGTTGGAAGGCCTCGCTTGCAGGTTTCCGGACGAGCACCAGCCAGTTGAAAGTCGTGTACTCGGGCCGGTCCCTGAGTTGACTGTATCCCACAAGGTATTCCTGCGCGACGTCGCCATTTTCCTGCGCCATCGAGAGGGTCATGTATCCAGAACCGTCGCCCCGGGCCGCTTGAACCAGCGGATTCTCCAGTGAGCGCCCGACGATACTTGCCGGACCAACGATCACCACGCCATTTTCGTCTGCAAGAATCAGTTCGGACTGCAGCCGCTCCTGCAGGGGTGCAAGCAGGGATTCACCCAGGCTGGCTACCCAGTCGAGATAGAGGTGAGCGCCCAGAACGCCAGTGAAGTCTCCGTCAGCGTTCTGAAGCGGTACCGCTACATCCACGAACCGTAAAGGCGTGTTGGAGTTGTTATTGAGTTTTTCCTCCAGCAGAAGGGCTTCGTGGGCATCGCCCAGGTAAGGCTTTTCTCTTGCTTCCTGGAACCAGGGTCTATGCGCCACGTTCATACCAATGAGTAGATCGCCGGTGCTGGCCAGAACCGTGCCATCGGCCGAGGTGAGACCTATCCAGGCGTAGCTTGAAAAGTTCCGAGCAAGTGCATCCAGCAGGGTCGACACATCTCCGGTCTGTTGTTTCGCGAGTTGTTGGCTGGACAGCGCCGCCGCGACCGCCAGATCGCTGTAACGCTCGTGAAGATCCAGTTCGATTTTATCCCGGAGCTGGACGGCGACTTCTTCCAGGTTCTGTCCGGTGGATTTACGGAGCGCATCAACCGCAAGGTCGCTTGCCAGCCAGGTGCCGATGGCAGTGGCGGCCAGAATCAGGAGGCTGAAGGAAAGGACCAGTCGGGCTTTCAGGGTGTTGAAGGTTCTGATATTTGCTACCCAGGATCAGATGAATGGAGTTATCCCTCGGCGCCGGATGTCATTCAGGCTGTCCCTGGCCTGTGCTATCAAGTATAGGTGCACGGTGGCTGAGATTCCCGTGACGCATTTGTCATTCTGGTTTTTGCACCACTCTGCGTCCAGCTTTACCTCTTTTTTATAACCAAAAGCTTTTAAGCCAGTCGTAAATTATCTAGCGAGGGCATTGTTGTTCATAGGCTCCTACCTTATCTTTGCGTTCTAACAAGGCGCCACCTTTATTCCTCTGGCGTATATCAAGATTCCGAGTTAACTGGGAGCTTAGCCTACTATGCCGAATTCGATTTTTTCTGGTTCCAAAGCCCGCAAGG
>JAWWAT010000603.1:0-2288 GCA_033721635.1 Marinobacter sp.
CCCTGAGCTGCCACTCGTAACTGCCGTCGTCAGCCGTTAACACGGGTTTTGCTGCCTGGCGCTGGGGCGCATAATAGCCGTCTTTATCCGCAATCAGGCGATTGGCAACAACCAATCCCTGCTGGATGACGCCTTTTATTGCCGCACCAGCAACCTGAACGGTCGGCTCGGCTGTGGTGGAAGACTGTGTGGTGGCGTCTTCATCACCGGAAATGTCCAGACCGCAGCCCGAAAGCAGAACGGCCGCAGGTAACATCAGCAGTCCTTGCTTCGTTAGTTTTTTGCCGCAATATGACATTACTTCGCACCAATTGTTTGACGAATTTGAGCGAATCTTACAGCGGCGGTTTTCGGTTATATGCGGCGCAGTTCCGGATTTTTCGGGGCAAGTCCGTCAGGAAATTGGCGCTTACGGAGAGATACACATTGTGATGGAAGGTTACAGCCGAGAGTCAACGTTGCGGAACATAAGCCTTTGTTTTAATGTGTTTTTGAGTACAGTGTTTTAATTCGCACGTGGCGCTGGGGTCCAGCGGCGGCGCGTCGAATTACAAATTTAAACGTTGGCAAAACGAGAGCTGTGTCACAGTTTTCCGGAAGCCGCCCCAGACAACGGGAATTCATAGACTCCCATGCTCTGCTTTACATACGGTTCCAACATGTCACATCGACGCCTCCAGGCCCGGGTGCCCTCCGCCCGGTTCGTGGCTGTGGCAGAGCTACCTTCCCATCGACTTCGCTTTCACAAATCGGCCGGAGATGGCTCTGCCAAATGCGACGCGGAAGAAACCGGACACCCGGGCGATCGGGTGATTGGTGTGGTGTATGAAATTGAAGATGCAGAAAAACCGGACCTTGATCGGCACGAGGCCCTGGGGTTTGGCTACGATGAAAAGCAGGTTGAGCTGGCAACCGGCAGCGGCAGACTTCAGGCCTGGATGTACTACGCCACGCGCATCAACAATGCTCTACAGCCTTTCCACTGGTACAAGGACCATGTACTCATCGGCGCCCGGGAAAACGGCCTGCCGACTGAGTACATTGCACAGATTGAGGCCGTGGAGTCGATTGACGACCCGAAACCCGAACGACATGGACGTGAGCTGTCCATCTACAGCAACCCCTGAAATGCACGCGTTGATTCAAACGCCCAGCCTGTCCCGCAACGCATAGTACCAGGCGCCCATCGCTGTCAAAGGTACCCGGAAAGCCCGCCCGCCCGGGAACGGGTAATGGGGCAGGCTGGCGAACGCGTCAAACCTTTCCGCCTGCCCCTGAATCGCCAGTGCCAATGCCTTGCCGGCCACGTGCGTGAAGGTGACGCCATGGCCGGAGCAGCCCTGGGAGTAGAACACGTTGTCGTGCAGGCGACCGAGCTGGGGCAGTCGCGACAGCGTAAGCAGGAAGTTGCCGGTCCAGGCGTAGTCGATCTTCACGTTCGCCAGTTGCGGGAAGGTTTTCAGCATATTGGGGCGAATCAGCCTTTCGATGTTAGCCGGGTCGCGGGCGCCGTAAACCACACCACCGCCGTATATCAAACGTTTGTCACCAGAGAGCCGGAAGTAGTCCAGCAGGTAGTTGCAGTCTTCGACACAGTTATCGCTGGGCAGCAACTCTCCGGCAACGGCCTCGTCCAACGGTTCGGTGGCAATAATCTGCGAGCCGCATGGCATGGATTTGGCCCCGAGCTCCGGCACCAGGCCACCAAGATAGGCGTTGCCCGCCAGTACGACAGTCTGCGCCCTCACCTCGCCCATGTCGGTTTTAACGGTTACGGTTTTACCGGGGACAATGCTCGTTACCCTGGAGTGCTCGTGAATCACGCCGCCGCGCGACTCGAGGGCCGCGGCTTCGCCGAGAGCCAGATTGAGCGGATGAATGTGGCCGCCGGTGTGATCAATGGCGCCGCCTACGTACCGCTCCGTTCCAACCCGGGCGCGTATAGCGTTCCGATCCAGCAGCTCCAGCTGGTCATACCCGAATCGGCGCCACAACGACTGCTGGGATTCCAGATGCTTGAGTTGCTTTGAGTTGAGCGCGGCAAAGATACCGCCTTCTTTCAGATCGCAGCGAATACCGTAACTCTTCACCCTCTGGCGGATGATCTGGCTGCCTTCGAAGGCCATTTGGGCCAGCAGCTCAAGGTGGTCTTGGGAGGTCTGCCTTTCGATGCTGTCCAGATCGCGGCTGAAGCTGTTGACGATCTGGCCGCCGTTACGCCCCGAAGCACCCCAGCCAACGGTTGCGGCTTCCAGAACCACCACCCTGAAACCGGCTTCTGCCAGGAA
>JAWWAT010000604.1:0-2288 GCA_033721635.1 Marinobacter sp.
ATGATCTGAGGCAGGAGTTTCTCAAGGCCAGCGCTATTCACAACGCCTGATTGGAACACTGAAAACGGGGTCAGAAGAACGCTTTCTTCTGACCCCACGATTACCTGAACTCAGCTCACTCAATCACCAACTCTTCCAGAAACCGCATCAAGGGCCCGACTTTCGCGAGCGTCTCCTGATACTCAGCCTCGGGATCTGAATCCGCCACAATCCCGCCGCCGCCCCAGCAGCGAATGGTGCCCTGGCCGTCACACAGCATGGTTCGAATCGCAATATTGCTGTCCAGCGTGCCGTCCAGTCCGCGATAGAAAATCGAGCCACAGTAGGGGCCACGCCAATGGGGTTCAAGCTCCCTAATGATTTCCATGGCCCTGATCTTGGGCGCGCCAGTGATGGATCCGCCCGGAAAGGCATCGAACAGGGCTTTCATGGGTGTTACGCCGTCTGCCAATTCGGCGCGGATGTGGCTGACCAGGTGATGGACGTTCTTGTAAGACTCCAGGGCAAACAACTTGTCGACTTTCACGCTGCTCGGCTTTGCGTTCAGGCTCAGATCGTTGCGGAGCAGGTCGACGATCATCAGGTTTTCGGCGCGGTCTTTGTCTGAGGCTTCCAGCTCGGCTGCCAGGGCGTAGTCAGTTTCGGGTGTTGTTCCCCTTGAGCGGGTGCCTTTTATAGGGCTTGTGGTTACTGTTGTCCCGCGAATTTCCAGAAACCGTTCAGGGGAAATGGAAAGGACTGAGAAATCACCGGAGCGAATAAAGGCGCTGTAAGGCGTTGGATTCGCCTCCGCCAGTGCCTTGAAAGCAAGCCAGGGCTCGCCGCGATAATGGCCGTAAAACTCCTGGGAAAGGTTGGCCTGGTAGCAGTCTCCGGCCTCTATGTAGTCCCTGACTTTTTTTACGCTTGCCCGGAAGCTGCCTGATGACTGCCTCGGTTCGAAGTTAGATGCCATCGCCCAGCTCTGCTTTTCTTCCGCTGGCTCCGTATTGAGCCACCGATCGATCTGGGCTCGCGTTTCTGCGGGACACTCTGCGTGGACCCAGAGAAAGTGTTTGTCGGTTTTTCGGTTGTAGCTGGCGGTCCAGAGGTAAAAGCCGGCGGAAAGCTGCGGGACGGGCATGGAAGGGCAGAGACCCGCCAGACGCTTTTCCCGCACGTAGCCCAGCTCGTAACTTATAAAACCGATCCAGCCGCCCGGGAGAAATCGGTCTTCCTCGATAGTTTCTAATCGATGGCTCTGAAGCAGGCATTCCATCTCTTCCGCAAGCGCATCGGTATTACAGGGAATCCGGTTCTGTTCGTTTGCCGGCACAGAAACCGTTTTCAGGGCATGGGCACTGAATCCACTGAGTTGCCCCCGGTTGCCGCCTTCGCTAACGCTGCCGACATAGGCAAAATCACGAGCCTCGGAAGCATGGGCGAGCAGGCGCAGGTAGCTTGCTTTGTTCAGATCTTTAAGACAGGGACCCACGAAATGTCCTTTATTGGAAAGGTGGTGCTTCAGGATTGCCTATTTTAGGGCGTTGCGGGCGGGCATGGAATGGGCAGACTTCGGGTTCGGAAAACTCGACGGAAGATCCCGGTGGTGGTTTCAGTTGCGAAACAGTGCACTGAACAGGACGAACGGGCGTGTAAGGATGGGCTTAGCGGGAGCTTGCACTCTTTTGCAAGCACCGGAACCAACAATAATGACGAGGAAACAATCCCATGAAATCGACCCTGAAAAGAGTTGCCACCATTGCAGTTTGTCTGGCCTCTACCTTCGGCAGTATTGGATACGCCGCGCAGGAAGGTACAGAAAAACGAGTCGTCACAACAGACCAACTGGCTGCAGAAATACAGGAGAATACCCGTTACCTCGCGAGCCAGTCTCTGGCTAAAGCCAAGTCACTGCTGGAAGCTTATGGCGATTTCGCGCCGTTTGGTGCTGCGCTGTTTCCCAGTGGCAAGGTGAAATACGTGTGGGCGGTGAAACCGGGAGAAGAAACCGAGGGCGTCAATCCGGTCCTCGTGCTTAATTCTGTACGAAGGGCTTTGAAGTCTCAGGCGGATGAGGGACGAATCCTTGGTTCCGCCGTGGTCTATCGCTTTCTTCCGGAGGGTAAGAAGGATCAAAGCCAAATCAATGTTGAGCTTGAGTACATGACGGGTTTTGCCCAGGTGCTTGGTACTCAATATGAGCAAACCGAGAAAGGCTATGAGTACTCTGAAGGCGCATTCAAGCCATACGAACCGGTCATTTTTGCAGCGAAGAACGACGAGTAGGCGTGGTTTTGCGTAGCAAC
>JAWWAT010000605.1:0-2284 GCA_033721635.1 Marinobacter sp.
GACCTCCGGTGGCGAAGTGACCGTTGAGCTGCCCCATGGCAAGGCCTGTCTGGCGTCAGTACCGACCAAGCCACTCCTGCTGGTGGCTGCCGGCACTGGTTTTGCCCAGATGAAGAGCCTGGTGGATTACCTCCGGGAAACGTCCTACGACCAGCCGGTCAAGCTTTACTGGGGAGTGCGGCGGCACGAAGACATGTACCTTCGCGCCCTGGCGCAGCAGTGGCAGGATGAGTGGCCGTGTTTCACGTTCCTGCCAGTGGTAGGAGATGATGAGGATAACGATTGGGCCGGCCATCACGACCAGCTGGTTCGTGCGGTTCTTGCCTCCGGTATGGACTGGAACAATGTGGAGGTCCACGCCAGTGGTTCACCCACCATGGTCTACACCCTCATGGACGCCCTGGTGGATGCGGGTCTGCCCGAAGAGGCGTTCTTCTCTGACGTGCTGGAGTACGCACCGAGGACCTGAATCAGGCCCTCGGCATCGGCAGTTCCGGCAGCCCGCTATCCTTGGCCAGACCCTGCATTAGCAGTTTGACGCTGGCTTCTTCATCGCCCATGTGGGCATTCAGGCGGCTCAGTTCTGCCAGGGCTTCCCGGCTGCGCTTCAGCCGCAGACTGGTTTCAAAATATTCCCGGGCCTTGCCCCAGAGTTCATTGCGAAGGCTCAACCGGCCGAGGGCCAGCAGAAGCTCGGGATTATTCGGCCGGTCCTTCAGCCATTGCTCGGCCAGCAACAACTGCTCGTCGGGCTTCTGGCCCTTCACCCGCCCGTAGAGGTTGATCAGCTCGTCGCTCCAGTGGTTGCGCAGTACCTTGCGCAACAGGGTTTCGGTCTGAACCTCGTCGCCAAGGCTGGCCAGCAGGCGGGCGTAATCCCGGATGGTGTATTCGTCGCGACGCAGGAATCCCGGCAGCTCGTCCCAGAGCCTGGTCAGCGGTTCCAGCGACGCCTCGGGATCCTGTTTCTGCTGGCGCCGGCAATCCTCGGCGGCACGCTCCAGCAGGTTATGCCAGACCTGGCGTTCGAGGTCATTGAGTTCCGTTTCCGGGAGCACGCTGCGCTTTCGCAGTTCGGGCAATAACCTGGCCAGTTCCCGCCAGTCTTCCAGACGCAGGTAGGTGTTCTTCAGCAGCTTCAGAACGAAGGGATGATGGGGCGACTGCTTGCGCAGACGAACCAGCGTGGCCAGGGCCTGCTCGAGCCGGTTGCCCGCCAGTTGCAGTTGAGCCTGGGTGATGCCCACTGCCATATCTGAGCCCGGCGTGCTGTCGAAGGCCTTGCGCAGAAGTTCATCCACTGCCTCGTGATCACCAGATTCGAACGACGCCTGGGCAGCGGCCAGGTAGTTGATCAGGGGAGTGTCGGCATGGCTGGCGGAAGAGGTCAGCAGTTTCCGGGCTCTGGGCCAGTTGCCCTCGGCCAATGCCAAAAGGCCCTGGGTGGTCCGCCGCCGGGCGCGGCGCTCGTTGCCCCGGGCAATCCAGCCCGCCACCAGGCCGGTGCTGGTTCTGAGTCGGCGAATAAGGTTGATGGTCAGGACTGTCAGCACGATCAGGGCGATGATAACGCCCAATCCCACCCAGAAGTTGGTCTCGATCAGGTAATGGCCCAGGCTGATCCGTATATAGCCCAGGTCATATTGCAACCCGAGGGACAGGCCGGTGCCGATCAGCAGTGCCAGCAGGATGATCAGTAGCAGGCGAATCATGAATCATCGCCTCCATTGCCACTGCCGGTATTGTCCCCGCCATTACCGTTGTTGGCGTTAAGTCGCCCGGCCAGACGTTCCTTGAGCAGATTCAGGGACTGACTGATATCCGGCAGTTCCGGGTCCACGTTCTTCTGTGCCAGCTCGGCCAGGGTTTCACGCAGTGCTGCGACCCGCGGATTACTGGCGTTGTACCAGTCTTCAATGGTGGTCCTGGCTTTGGTCAGTGCCCGCTCATACAACGGCTGGTTGCCCCGCAATACAGCCATCTCGGCCTCTTCCAGCATGAGTTGCAGGTTGAGGCGGGCATAGGCGCTCTGGTCCGGCGACAGCAGGGGTTTTACCGGCTCGTCCATGCGGCGCACAACCACCACCTGCATCAGTGTCGATTTCACTTTGTTCCAGGCCTGTGCCAGGGCTCCCGGCTCGCCGCCCGCGTCAGCTTCCTGTTCTGCACCGGCGTTCACGATAAAGCCGGGGGCGTTTTCGCTGATCAGGGCCTGGTCGGTGAGCTGGTGAACGCTGTCGATGGCGGCTTCCAGTTTCAGGTAGAGACCGGTCCGGTCAACGCC
>JAWWAT010000606.1:0-2284 GCA_033721635.1 Marinobacter sp.
ACCGAGGCTGACCGACGATCCGAGTAGAACACGGCCACCATGCCTATAACCTCCAGATAGAGAAACATCAGCAGAATATCTGCGAGATTGATGTTCTGGGCGATGTACATCGAACGAAGCTCGAAGACCACACCCAGAAGCGTCATCACCACGACAATAAACAATAAAATACGCTCGATTATTTGAAAAAGACCGAGCGCCATATTCTTTTCGGATGCATCCATGGAGTCGCCTTGTTGTTTTTTTAGGTCTATATGACAGGGCTGGCCTCCCGAACGGGTGGAAACCTGACGCCCTATAATGGCAGCTAAATGAACATATATACCACCCCTGCAGGGCCGAAGCCCCGAGGAGGTGGTAACGGATTTCAGTGCAGCGCCATCAGTTTGTCTGCAACCTCCACCAGGCTGCTGCCAGTTACATCGGCGGGTATGAACACATCGCCAGGCTGGCATTCCAGGCGATCACACCAGCCCGAGAGGGCCCCGGCCTTTTTCGCGCCGTGGCAGTCCCAGGCGTGTACCGCAACCAGGGCGAGGCGTTCAATCGGTGTACCCAGGCGTTTTGCAGCGTAGCGGTAAATATCCGGATGAGGCTTCCAGACACCCGCGTCCTGGGCAGTGATCTCGTCGTCAACAAACCCGGCAAGTCCCGCCCCTTCCAGGAAGGATCGCGTCTTTTCAGGGCTATTCACGGTAAGACAGCCAACGGATGCGCCCGCCTCCGAGATTTTCTTCAGCGCCGGCACCGCATCATCAAAGGTAGGCAGGGTGGAGAACCCCTCAACCACATACTCGATATCTCGCTCATTGAGCGTGTATTTGGTTTCCGTGCGGAGTGATTCCCTTGCGAGTGGCTCGAAGGGTGCCGGGTCGCCGGCGAGGGTCAGTGCCATGGCATCGCGCTGAAAGCGCAGGAACCAGGGCTCAAGGATGGTCGCTGGCTGGCCAACCTCTTCCAGCCGTGTTGCCAGCGGATCCAGATCAATCAATGTCTCCAGGACATCGAATAAAACGACGTTCGGTCGGTCAGCCATAACCAGCCTCCCTATGCCGTGTGCGTTCACCAAAAGTGTAGTTCAGGATGTGGCTTTATGCTGAGCCGCTACATCACTAAGCGGTGCCTGCATGGGCCAAGCCGTAGTCAATCGCGGCACACACCGCCGTAGCCTGGGCGGCATTGCATTGCTCCGGGGTTACAAGGGGGCTGTCGGGATAAACCTCGGTAGTCGTACGGAAGGGAGCCCGAGTCATACCGGCGCAGAGGCCCCATTGCGAGAGCGGATACTGGATCACGCCGCGGGCGACCACCGGCGAGCCGAAGATCTCACCGCTCTCATCAGCCGGCGCAATGTGCGTAATCGGCTCCACCGCCCTGATCAAAGCCTGCTGGAAGTCCGGCTTCGGATTCTCGCTGTCGTCGACCACATAGAAGCCATCGGGAATCCCCGCCGGTTCGAACGGCTTGCCGTCACGGGCAGCCAGCGCCGGACGAAATTCCGATTCGTCGGTATCGGTGGTCTCGTGAAGATCTACATGAATGAGCGCGCGATCACGAACAGGCGCCACCAATCGCATGAGCGCGGCCGACTCCTCGGCCGGGCTGTCCTCGTGGAACGAGCGGTTGGGGTCAATCGCGTTCCGATTCCATCGATGAATCCGCTCGTAAGCCCAGGGACTGACACAAGGCGCCACCAGCAAGTTCACGTGGCCCGCATAATCCGCTGCGTACTTATCGACGAACTGCAGCGCGCCATGCACACCACTGGTTTCGTAGCCATGAACACCGCCCGTTATCAGCACCACCGGAAGATCGTCATTCCAGTCGCGGCTGCGAATCGCCATCAGCGGGTAATAATCCGGGCCGTAGTCCAGAGCGCCGTACTCTTCCACATCAAAGCGCGAGCGAAGACGTTCGACCACACTCAACACCTCGGACTCGTAACTGCGCTGACGGGTCTGTTGTGACAACCACTCGGCGCGTTCTGCGTCTCCCCAAGGGGTGCCAGGGGTGCCGATTGGATAGGGTGTTGAAGCTGTGTTCATAGCAGCGCTCCGTTAACGATCGCCCGCAGCTCCTGACGGATGGGGTAAGTTGACGACGGAATCAGTTGCGTCATGAAGATCATCACCAGTTCCTCTACGGGATCGACAAAAAAGTTAGTGCTCGCAAGGCCACCCCAACCGTACTCACCAACCGATCCGTTGGTCTGGGATTTGGCCACGTCAGTTTTTACCGAAAAACCCAGGCCAAAGCCAGTCCCGGCAAACGGTGTCTCGCTGAA
>JAWWAT010000607.1:0-2275 GCA_033721635.1 Marinobacter sp.
CTGCTGATCGGCATCGAGATCACGAGGCCGAGCCCTCGGTGAGATACGCGCCTCAAAGAGGATTTCCGAGCGGAGGTAATTACCAATTCCGGCAACGAATGCCTGGTCCAGCAACAAACTACCCAGGTTTCGGCCGCGGAAACGTTTGTCGTCAAACGCCCCCAGTAGCTGATCAACACTGACATCCTGATTGAGAGGGTCCGGCCCCAGTCGCGCCAGATAGGGCACCTCGGCCAGCTCATGCGGGCGAACCAGCTGAATGTCTGAAGCACTGTATAACCTGGCGGCCTTTTTCGAGCCGATAATCGCAAACCTCAGCTGCCGGTTAGTCCTGGGCTCTCGATTCGGCTTGCCAATCCGCCACTTGCCGTAGAGTTGGTTATGGCTGTACACACACCAGGGACCGTCTTCGTCCGTAGCCTCGAAGTACACCAGCACGGCTTTACTTCGAGGCTCCACCCGCTCGACTTTGCGCCCTCGGAGGACGTTTTCGAAGGTTTTCAGGTGCTCAAAGGCAAAGAATACGGATTGCGCTGTCTCGCCACCTACGGCTTTGTGAATGTCGTCGACCATGCGGCGTATTTCGGGACCCTCGGGCATACTCGTTTCCACCCCAAACCAGTCTTTAAACCATTGAAGTTGAGTTATTCCCTACGTTGCCTCTGGTGATTCAGAGTTGTCAGACAAAAAAGTTTTGTCGGCAGATGAGTAAGCCCTTTGCATAACCTGCTCGTAGGTTTTGGTGCATGCAACCTACGAGTAAGGTAAGTCATGAAGGACACCAAGCTGGCTTTGTTCATCGCGGCAATACTGATCATGCTGGCCGCAATCACCCGGGAAGATCCGGCCGCGTCCGAAGAATCAACCGCCGCGGTCGTGCCGATCACCTATGCAGACAAGCGCGGGGCCGACCGCTGGCAACCGTCAATGCGTCAACGGTTTATGGAGGACCCGGCAAACCGGATACGCATGGCCAGCGCCGCTATCGCAGAACGAAACGGCCGAGGGCCAGATGAATGGCTTCCGTCTACCGGTCAGTGTGATTATATGGGTAGGTTTATGGCGGTGATGGAACGCTACCAACTCCACCACCGCGAGCCTGGTTGGCGGGAATGGCGAAATAAACGGCAGCGCTGCTATACCCAATTTCAGTAAATGCAGTCTGCCATTCCTGCACGGGACAGATTACCGTTTGTCGTCAGGCCCGATGAGGTCGGAAAGCTGCTTGCGGAGGGAATCAACATTTTCTTCGCCGCTTTGCTTGAGCTCATCCAATTTTTTACGGCCATCAGAAATTTTATCCTCGACCGAACGCAACGCATCCGAGGCGCTCTGCTGGATATCCGCGCTGGCCTTCTCGTTCTCGGCTTCGGCCTCTTTGGCTTTCGCCTTGGCTTTCAGAGAATCGGCCTGTTTCTCCCATTCTTCAAGTTGCGCTTCTGCTTTTCTGATCAGTTCGTCTTTCAGTGACATAAATGCCCTCCTAGCAAGAGTTGATAAATGACCTACAATTCCGTTCTTGGGAGGGCAAACCGGAAAAACAACCCGCATCACCGTTAAGCGGCCGATTCAACAGACTTTACTTCGGAAAACCACGAGTCGTTCACACCGGCCCGCCAACTCCAATCGCTCAGGATGAGGTTGCCGCATAAGCCACTATCTCCACCAGCATCTCTTCCCGCGCGAAGCCTGAAACAATGATCGCAGCGCGATTCGGGTAAGGTTCCATCACATACTCCGCATAGACCTTGTTCACTGCGGCAAGATGGGTCCGATCGGTCACGTAGATAAGCGCCTGGGTCAGGCTGGCCATGCCACCGCCTGCACACTCCAGCGTGTGTTTGAGGTTTTCCATGGTTTGCCGGGCCTGGGCTTCGATACCGCCGACTACTACCTGACCGCTTCCGTCGATCGGGATCTGGGCAGTAAATAAAATGCCATTTGCGCTCACAGCCCATTCAAGGGGCGCCTTGGAACGCGGCAGTTCAGTGGAAACCGGGGTTATCGTTCTGATCGCCGTCATGGTGATTTCTCTGTTCAGTCGTTATCATTGGTGCCTGCACCAGCACCGCTCCGGGAAGCATCGGTTGCTGCAACCAGCAGTCGGTCGGCCAGGGATTTCAGGTTGTGCCACAGCTCGTCATCCACATCCATGCCCTCTACAAGCGCCCTGTCTCTCTGTCTTTCGAGATCCTCCTCGGTCTGGCGCATCAGATTGGTCAGCTCATATTCCGAGCGGAGGCTTGGCAGTAGATCAACGTGATTCGCCATGATC
>JAWWAT010000608.1:0-2275 GCA_033721635.1 Marinobacter sp.
CGCCGTTCGGCCGCCAGAACAGCTGGCGCATGAACTCCGAATACGCCCAGCCCCTGCAACTGCAGGTGGGTGACGAGATCCACGAACTCAAGGTGCTGGAGCGTGACGACCGCTACCAGGTATTCGTCGGCGGCAGCGTGTACAACCTCACTGCCCGCCTGGACGACGACTACCTGCAGGCGGTGATCAACGGCCATCGCATCAGCATCCACGGCAACCTGCACAACGACCAGCTGGTGCTCTTTTACGAAGGCGACACCTTCCAGTGCATCCTGTACCGGGAAACCTACGGCTTCGAAGAAATGGCCGGTGAAGGCAGCCTCGCCGCCCCCATGAACGGCGCCATCGTCGCCGTGCAGGCCAAAGTGGGCGACAAGGTCACCGCCGGCCAGAGCCTGGTGATCATGGAAGCCATGAAAATGGAACACGCCATCAAGGCCCCGGCCGACGGCGTTGTCACCGACATCTTCTTCGCCGAAGGTGACCAGGTCTCCGAAGGCGCCGAATTGATCGCCATTGAAGTCACTGCAGATGCGGAAGAGGAGGCAAGCTGATGCCCTTTCCCGACAACGTCAGACTGGTTGAAATGAGCCCCCGGGACGGCCTGCAGAACGAGCCCGGCCCGATCATCGCCACCCATATCAAAACCGAGCTGATCGACCGGCTGGCCGACTGTGGCCTCAACCACATCGAATCCGCCAGCTTTGTATCCCCGAAATGGGTGCCGCAAATGGGCGACGCCGCCGACGTCATGGCCGGCATCAAACGCAAACAAGGCGTGCGTTACTCCGTACTCACCCCCAACCTCAAGGGCTTCGAAAACGCCCTCGCGGCCGGGGTGGACGAAGTCGCCGTTTTCGGTGCTGCGTCCGAGTCCTTCAGCCAGAAAAACATCAACTGCTCCATCGCCGAAAGCCTCGAACGCTTCCTGCCGGTGATGGAAGCCGCAAAACAACACCACATACCGGTACGCGGCTACGTCTCCACCGTCCTCGGCTGCCCCTACGAAGGCGACATCGCCCCCGAACAGGTGGCAAAAGTGGCGAAAGCCCTGGCCGAAATGGGCTGCTACGAAATCTCCCTCGGCGACACCATCGGCGTAGGCACCCCGCTGAAAGCCAAACGCATGCTCGAAGCCGTCGCCGCAGAAGTGCCGATCGAAAAACTGGCCGCCCACTTCCACGACACCTATGGCCAGGCCCTGGCCAATCTCTACGCGGTACTGGAAGAAGGAATAGCGGTCATCGACTCATCCGTAGCAGGCCTGGGCGGCTGCCCCTACGCAAAGGGCGCCTCCGGCAACGTAGCCACCGAAGACGTGCTATACCTGCTTAACGGTCTGGGCATAAAAACAGGTGTCGATCTGGACAAATTAGTGGCAACCGGCGAATGGATCAGCGGCCAACTCAAGCGCCACAACGGCTCCAAAGTAGGCCAGGCCCTAGGCGGTAACTGCCAGTGAACAAATGGGGAGCGAGCATGGCGTTCCGGGACCGTAAAAAACATGGATGTTTTTTACGAGCCTACATGGACGTATTTACGGCGTGTCCCGGAACGCCATGCTCGCTCCCCACAGCACTCAACTGAGAAAGCTAGGTGCAATGATGAGCAACAAAAACGTAGTCGCTTTGGATCTCCCTATCCCGGAGATCAAGGACATGCCAGAAGACACCCAGAAGTACTTCCAGATCTGCCAGGAAAAACTCGGCATGATCCCCAATGTGCTGACCGCCTACAGCCAGAATCTCAAACAGCTCGAAGGCTTCACCCGCCTGTACAACGAACTCATGCTGGGCGAAGGCGAGCTGAGCAAGCTTGAGCGGGAAATGGTCGCCGTCGTGGTGTCCTCCGAGAACAAATGCTACTACTGCCTGGTGGCCCACGGCGCCGCCGTACGGGTACTGAGCGGCGACCCGCAACTGGGCGAGCACATGGTGATGAACTACCGCACCGCCAAACTCGACAAGCGCCAGCGGGCAATGCTCGACTTTGCATCGCACCTCACCCGCTCCCCGGCCACCGTCACCGAAGAACATATCCAGGCCCTGCGGGATGCCGGCCTCAGTGACCGCGGCATCTGGGACCTGAGCAACCTGATCGGCTTCTACAACATGTCCAATCGCGTGGCTATTGCCAGCGATATGCAACCAAATACTGAATATCACAGCCAGAGTCGCTAGCAGGTTCGACACTGCTCGCCCTCGACTACAACAACAATGGAGGCAGAGATAATGAGCATGACTCTTCCAAGCTATACCAGTGGCACCTCAGAAAG
>JAWWAT010000609.1:0-2252 GCA_033721635.1 Marinobacter sp.
GTTTACCGTGGCGCACTCAATCACTCTGGCCCTGGCCGCTCTCGATATCGTGTCACTGCCGATCGCATGGGTGGAAACGGTTATCGCTCTGTCCATCGGACTGGCCGCATTGAATGTCGCCTGGCCGATTCTGGGGCATAAAACCTGGAAGCTGGCATTCGGTTTCGGTCTGGTTCACGGTTTTGGCTTCGCCAGCGTTCTGGGCGATCTAACGAGTGGTGTGTCCGGCTTGGCGGTAGCGCTGGCAGGTTTCAACCTCGGTGTGGAACTCGGTCAGCTGGCCCTGTTGGTGGGGGGATTCCCGGTACTGTATTACCTGGGCAAAAGTCGGCTGTACCAAAAGGGTGCCGTGCCATTGATGCTGGCAGGCATTGGTGCGATCAGTCTCTTCTGGGTTGTCCAGCGCGCGCCCCTGTTCTGAGCGCGCACCGGATGACCTTAATGCAGGGCCCGCATCTGACGCGGATAAAGTGCGGCGCTGACTTCCGGCTCTTCCAGCAGGTCGGCCAGCTCGCGGTCTACGTTGGTCTCTTCACCCTCTTCTGGCAAGGGCTCGAACAAAGTGCTCAGCCAGGAGGCGACTGAAGGGGCTTCGTCCCGTTTATAATCGGTGGACAGTGCCTTGATGCGGCGGAAGCCGATGATGCGCTGGTGTTTGGGATCCCGAATCTGTTCAAAACCCCGCCAATACACATGATCCCTGGTGTGCAGCTGCACGAACAGGGTGTCGATGGGGCCATCTGAATCGTCTGCACCCTCGGCTTCTTCCTCAACAGCCTCCGGGGCCGCTTCGGCTTCCACTTCAGGTTTCTTATGACGGATGGTGGTCCAGGCCGGGTACAGCACGGCCACGGCATCCGCTTCAACATGCTCGCGGGCAGCGCGGAGGATCAGTCCCCAGCGGGCCTTGTCGGCATCGGTTTCAAGGGAATTGATGGGCAAGTCGTAGCTTTGCTCGCTGGACAGAACGATGGCCATCATCGGGGCGTCTAACTCCCCCATGGCCTCGGCCTGTGCTACTGATACCAGTTCGTCGATTGCCATCGGTTGGTTCATAATACGCTCGCCTCCTCGATGCCATCAGGGTCGTTCAGGAAGAAGGGGTCTTCCTGACTAACAGCATAGCCTGTTCCGGCTACAAAGATAAACGTGGAGTTTGCCCAGCCGGATCACAACCCCGGGTAACTCAAAACGCGTCCTCAAGTTTTTCATAGTTGCTGAACCAGGGATTTGCCTCTTCCAGCTGGCCCGCCAACTGAAGCAGGATCTCCTCGCTGCCGTGGGGCCCGCCGAACTGCACCCCCACCGGCAAACCCTGGGCGGTCCAGTGCATCGGCACTGACATGGCAGGTGTCCCGGTGAGATTGGCCAACTGGGTAAACGGGGTCCGCGCCAGGCTTTCCAGGGCCATCTGGTCCACCTGGCCAGACCGATGGACCAGTTTGCCAGCCTTGAGCTTCAGCATCAGGCGTGCCGCAAACCTGAGGTGGGCCGGTGTTTCCAGCTCGCCGATGGCCGCCGGCAATTGCCCGGTGGTCGGGCTGAGGTATAGGTCGTAACTTCCGAAGAACGCGCCCAGCGCCCGGGCAAACTCGTTCCACTGCTGGCGCCGACGGACATAATCGGAGAGCGGCATCGTCTCTCCCAGCATGCCGATAAGCCGGGAATCCAGCTCAAAATCGCTGTCGGTGGCGCCGAACTGCTCTTTCGCCTTCGCCATCAGCGCCGCCACTTCGCCGAAATACAGGCCAAGATAGCAACGGGCCAGGGCCATGCCATCGAATTCCGGCGCTGCGTACTCAACCCTGTGACCGAGATTCTCGAGAATACGGGCCGTTTCCTCCACGGCGGCAACGCACTCTGGTGCCACCTCCGTATTGTAGGGTGAAGACGTAAACACGCCGATTCTCAGACTGCCCGGAGACCGCTGCATCAGCTCTGCGTAGGGCGCAGAAGGCGCAGGAATCTCGAACGGATCCCCCGGTGCCGGCCCGCTGAGCACATCCAGCATCGCCGCACTGTCCCTGACCGTTCGGCTGACTACATGGTCGGTGGATGCACCGGTCCAGGCTTCACCCATGAAGGGACCCGAGGAAATGCGCCCCCGGGACGGCTTGAGGCCAAACAAGCCATTATAGGCCGCAGGAATGCGGATGGAGCCGCCGCCGTCGTTGGCGCCCGCCATGGGTACGATGCCAGCTGCGACCGCAGCGCCGGAGCCACCGCTGGAGCCACCGGGGGTGAGTTCAGTA
>JAWWAT010000610.1:0-2251 GCA_033721635.1 Marinobacter sp.
CAGATTGAAGTGTTTGGCGAGGGGGCCGGTGCGATCAACAGGCGTTGAGGCAACCTCTGCTTCCTTGGCCGCTTCCGACAGTGCTCTCACGAGGGGCGCTTCGCTGATCATGGTTTCGACCCGTGCCTTGGGTTTTCCGAAAGCTCCCGCAAGTCCCATCCGATGATCGGGGCCGCCGACCCTCAAAAAGTTGTAGGGCTGAAGCAGGTAGGTTCTACTGTCGGTAACGAGTCTGAGCCGCGATTGCTGAATAGCCTGGGCCATATTGCGGAAACCGTTAGCCGGGGTCAGCTCGATCTTCCGTATCGTGTGCAGGGGGATTCGATGCTCGCCGGTGGTCAGTCCCATCAACCCAAGCCCGGTCAGTTTGGGAATTTTGATACTGACGGTCTCACTGTCCAGGGTCACTTTCACCTTATGATTGGCTGCTGCAACCAGCGCGCCGATCAGCGAAACGATAACCAGTATCTGTAACTCGAAATGGATGTTGCCATAGTCGTCTCTGAATATCTGAGCGAAGTCCATTTCGCTCAAGTTTGGCAGTTCCAGAAGGAGGAGGCTGCCCAGCATAAAGGCAAACAGCGCAACGAGTGCGCCCAGTAGCTGGCCGGTCTTTAAAATGCTGGCAGAATAGCGGAAATGTTGTTTTAACATGCCTCGATCATCCCTGAGTCGGTAAGTCAGGGGGCATCTTAATGCATCAGCTCAGGTAAACCAGTATTTCAGGTCCGTTCTTTGCGCCGTTCCACAAAGGGAGAGGCGCTGTATGAAAGATTCAGTCATTGCCGTGGGGGATGTCGGTTCAACGCTGGCTTTCGTGCCGACCTTGAAAAATCATGATCAATAGAACCGGAAATGAGGATCGTTAATGCCAAACAAGCCTTCAAAGCCCGTATCAGCATCGGCAATCGAAAAACACGTTTATAAAGTGTTTCCCAACGACATGAACTCCCACAATACGGTGTTCGGGGGGATGATCATGGCGAAATGCGACCGGCTGGCTCTGGTGGTTGCGGAGCGGCACTCCGCCCATGTTTGTGTGACGGCTGCCGTGGATTCAATCCATTTTAGGGCGCCGGCGAAGGGTAACGATACGCTGCTCTTCAGCCTGTCGCTGAACCGGAGCTGGGGCTCGTCCATGGAGATCGGGGCGAAGGTGGAAGCCGAGAACAGCTACACCGGCGATACGCGGCACATTCTCTCGGCGTTTTTCACCTTTGTCGCTCTGGATGAGAATGACCGGCCGGTGGATGTTCCGGAAGTGATACCGGAGACAGGCGAGCAACAGCGCCGGTACGACAATGCCGAGATTCGCCGGGAGGGGCGTCTGAAGACCCGAGAACAGCTGGCAACCTCCTCCGGCTCGCCAACTGATTGAGCGGGCGGCTACAGAATCTCTGGTTCTGTTGTTGAGTCTGTCCGGATGGCAGTATCCCGCAAGCCACCGAACCGCTTGTAAAACTTCTCGCCCGGACCCGGAAGGGGGCCGGAGGCGTTTTCGAGGTTCTCGTCCAACCACTGCTCGGCCCGCACGTAGATCTGTCGATAGAGGTTCCGGCAGAGCTGCTTGGCGCTGCGCCCTTCCCAGTCGCCAGGTAGCAGTTCGTCGGGCAGCAGCGGGTCCCTGAGCAGAATTTTGCGGTATTCGTGGATCAGAAGGATCCTGAGAATCAGGCACTCCGCTGGGCTAAGCGTGTCCTCAGACTGGAGTTCACGCCACAGGGGCCGGAACTGACTCAGGAAGCGACGGTAGCGGCCGCCCAGTTCATCAAGGTTCCAGCTTTCGCGAACCTGAAGCCTCAGCGCCCTCGGACTTTTCTGCTCCATGGGCATTGTCTGCATCACAATCGTGTCCTCCAGCGCACCCCATTCCTGGAGCATCGGGATCAGCTCATTGCGGGTAAATCGCGGGTGTTCCATCAGCCCGGGTGCCATGCTGCCAAAACTGAGCCATTTCAATTCTTCCCGGACTTTCTGTCTGAGCTCCGGCGACAGTTGGTTGAGATACACGAGACACCAGCTACCGCTCCACTCTTCGGTGTCCAGATTGTAGACGTGCTGAAAAGCCTGTTCGAACCGCCGCAGGCCCGGGCCGGTGAGACTGTAATAACTGCAACGGCCCACCTTTTCGGTCTGCAGCCACGATTCCTGGACCAGACGATACACCGAAGTACGGACCAGTCGCTGGCTGATGCCCATGGGTTCTACCAGTTTCATCAGGCTCCCCAGCCAGACATTGCCGCCGCGGGGA
>JAWWAT010000611.1:0-2249 GCA_033721635.1 Marinobacter sp.
ACTGCACCGCATGATTGATGAAAAACGGGTCTCAGCCCGTGGCGTCATCGGTTTCTGGCCAGCTAACCGCCGCGGCGACGATATCGTGTTGTACACAGATGATTCGTGCAGCGAAGAACTGACTACCCTGCACCACCTCCGTCAGCAGGATGAAAAGGCACCGGGCAAACCCATGATGGCGCTGTCAGATTTTGTAGCGCCCGAAGGCTCCGACACCGTGGACTACGTGGGCGGTTTCGCGGTTACCACGGGCATTGGTGCAGAAGAATTCTCGGTAGAGTTCAAGGATGCCAACGACGACTATAACGCGATTATGGTGAAGGCGTTGGCCGACCGCCTGGCAGAGGCTTTCGCCGAGAGGATGCACGAGCGGGTTCGCCAGGAGTTCTGGGGCTATGCTGCCGGTGAAAAGTTAGCCAACGATGACCTGATCAAGGAAAGGTACCGCGGAATACGCCCGGCACCCGGCTACCCGGCCTGTCCGGACCACACCGAAAAGGCAACCTTGTTCAATTTGCTCGAGGCGACTGATACGGCGGGCATTGAACTGACAGAGCATTTCGCCATGTTCCCGACCGCGGCAGTGTCGGGTTGGTACTTTGCGCATCCGGAATCCAAGTACTTTGCGGTGGGGAAAATTGGCGCTGATCAGGTTGAAGACTATGCTGAACGCAAAGGCATTTCCAAGGCCGAAGCAGAACGCTGGCTCGCGCCAAGCCTGGCGTACGATCCTGCAGAGTAAGCTTCAGTCAAAAGAAAGATCAGGGGTAGATGTATGACGGAGTCTTCAGAGGCAGAAAAAAAGGATCAACAGAAGCCGCGCGGACCTGGCGTTTTCAAGGTCATGCAAAGCATTCTGGCCGGCGCTTTCGGAGTACAGTCCGACAAGCGCCGGGAAGAGGACTTCTCAAGCCATAGCCCCTGGCCTTACATCATTGCCGGCATTCTGTTCACAGCCAGCTTTGTGGTGGGTCTGATCGTTATCGTGAATCTGGTCCTGGCAAGCCAGTAAGATTACTGGCCGGCCACCCAGACTACGGCGAACGCAACGGCAAGAACCACCAGGAGAACGGCGGCTACGGCATCGGCCTGACTATCAGAGCGTACGATCTTTTTCATGTCTGTTCCTCTTTCCGAGTCATGTCTCGTGTTCTTCTTATTTTTGGGCAGCAGCGCACAGGGCCGCTGCCCTCACCTTTAAGTTAAGCAGTTAATTGATATTCGTCCAGTCCATTGTTCCTTCTGCTTATCGCCTGAATCGATAAACATATTTTGAAATAATCATTTTAAGAATAAAAAGCCGCTGTTATCCTTCCCGTCAGATATAAGGCCGTTGGCCTGGATATGTCGCTTTCAAGCAGGATCTTCCCACTATGTACGTATACGATGAACACGATCGGCAAATGGCTGCCGAGAGGGTTGCCCAGTTCCGTGACCAGACCGAAAGGGCACTGGCCGGAGAATTGGCCGAAGATGAGTTTCTTCCCCTTCGCCTGCAGAACGGCTTGTACGTTCAGCGTCTTGCCCCCATGCTCAGGATCTGTGTTCCTTACGGCATGATGCGTTCAGACCAGCTTCGCCGACTTGCCCGGATTACCCGGGACTATGACAAAGGCTATGCGCACTTCACCACCCGCCAGAACGTGCAGCTCAACTGGCCGGCGCTGGAAGACGTTCCCGATATTCTTGCGGAGCTCGCCGAAGTGGAAATGCATGCCAACCAGACCAGCGGCAACTGCATTCGTAATACCACCACAGACCAGTTCTCCGGTGTTCAGTCCGATGAGATCGCGGACCCGCGTCCCTACTGCGAAATCATTCGCCAGTGGTCCACGTTCCATCCGGAATTCGCCTTTCTGCCCCGGAAATTCAAGGTCGCCGTGAATGCGTCTGAACACACCGATCGCGCAGCTATCCAGGTGCACGACATTGGTCTGCAGATGGTACGTAATGAGGCCGGCGAGCTCGGCTTCCGTGTTCATGTTGGTGGTGGCCTTGGCCGTACCCCCATGGTTGGCCCGGTTATTCGTGATTTCCTTCCGGAACTGGACCTGCTGACCTACCTGGAGGCAGTGCTTCGCGTCTATAACCGCTATGGTCGACGCGATAACAAGTTCAAGGCCCGGATCAAGATTCTGGTAAAAGCGCTCACGCCCGAAGGCTTTGCCGAAAAAGTGGAAGCCGAGTGGCAGCACATCAAGGATTCCCCCACCCGGCTGACACCGGATGCTGTTCAGCGTATCCAGGGC